>JAIBBY010000020.1 GCA_019694455.1 Pirellulales bacterium | reverse complement strand
CGATGCCGCGCCCGTTGAAGCAGCGCCGGCAGCAGAAGGCGCGGCGCCAGCGGACCCGGGGGCTGTCCCCCCGGCTGCGCCCGCAGAGCCGGCAGCGGCACAACCGTAGCAATTCGGTCCGAGTCGAAGGATTTTGCGATGGCCAAACCGAAGATCAAGCTCGACACCACCAAGATCAAATCGTTTCTCGTCAATCACGTCGAGAAGATTGTGTTTGGCGGTTTTGCGCTCTGCTGCCTGTTGTTGCTCTATGGCGCGTTTGGCCTGGAGCGCGTGACGCAGACACCGAGCGAATTGAGCCAACTGGCGCAGCGAGCGCGGACGAACATTGACGGCTCGACGTTTGATTTGGAGCAGTCGGGCATCAAGGTGGTCGAGTACGCCGACAAGGCCAAAGCGGTGACGCAAAAGGTCACGCTCGACGGCTTTGAATGGAAACCGGTCGATCCCCCGGTCTGGCCGGCGGGGAACAAGCGGAATCAGCCGCAGCTATTGGCGCTGGAAGACCTGAAGGTGTCGACCGGAGTGGGGGCGTTCGATCTCAAGCCCAAGGGGCAGGTAGCAGCAGCGCCGGCGGCCGCCCCCGCGGCGGCGCCTCCAGCGGGTGGGGGTTCGATGCCGCGCGCTGGCGGAGCAATGCCACGGCGCGGAATGGGGATTGGAGCGGGCGGCATGGGCGCGGGCGCGACAGCGGCGACGGGAAACGCCGAAGGCAAGCCCTACGCGGTGATTGTGGGACTTGTGCCAGTCGACCGTCAGGCCAAGGCATTTGCCGAGACGTTCCGCGGGGTTTCGATGCCGATGGAGGGGGACCAAACGCCGCGATACAAGCCGATTCGCAACGGGATTGCAGCGCAGGTGGAGCGGGCCGAGGTGATTCCTGGTGTGGCGGACAATGACCTGAAATGGCAGTGGATCGACGCCTCAGCCGCGAACGCGACTGAGAAAGCGCGCTATAACGGCAACAGCGTGGAGGTCGCCGACGCCAGCGTGGTCGATCCCGCCGTGACCGAACCGCTGCCTCCCTTGGTAGGAAGCGAATGGGACGCTCAAGAAATAACAAACGAAAAACTGCCACTGGCGCCAAAGCGCGAAGCTGCCGTGGCGGCGGCTGATCCCATGCCGATGCCGGCGCCAGCAGCGGGTGAAGAGGCCGATCCCTTGGCGGCGGCCCCAGCGGCCGCCCCTGATGCCGCCGCGCCGGCGGCCGACACCGAAGCGGAGCCCGCCGCGACCGCCGCCGCTGGCTCATCGCCGTATCTGCTTTTTCGGTATTTCGATTTCACCGCCGAGCCGGGCAAGACCTACAGGTACCGAGTTTGGTTGGTGCTGGAGAATCCGAATTTCGGTGTCGACGCAAACTACCTGACCGAACCCGAGTTGGCCGCCAACGATTACATGCGCACGGCGGCGACGGCGGCTTCGGACGCGGTGACGATTCCGTTCGACGGCACGCTGTTGGCCGGCGAGTTGGTCACCCCCACGAGCGATCGCGAGTTGGGGACATCGGTATTACTGGAGCAATGGTTGCCGACGGGGGGCAAGGCGATTGCGGTCGTGCCGATCGCGTTTCGTGGTCAACTGCTGAATCAACAGAGCGATAAGGTGATGTTGACCGACTCGGGCGGGGGCAACCCGCGGATGGGCGAAAAGGGGAAGTCGGTCGATTTCCGCACCGAGACCACCGTATTGGATATGCGTAGCGAGGGGGAAGGTCGCGATCAGCCGGCCACCTTGCTGGTGCTCGATCCGAGCGGCCGCTTGAAGGTGCGGAAGGCGGAACCTCGTTTTGGCGAGATCGAAAAGCAATACGACGAGGCGGAGCGAGCCAGCAAGCGCAAGGACAAAGACAAGGACGACGA
This sequence comes from Pirellulales bacterium, assembly GCA_019694455.1. Classification (NCBI taxonomy): domain Bacteria; kingdom Pseudomonadati; phylum Planctomycetota; class Planctomycetia; order Pirellulales; species Pirellulales bacterium. The sequence continues at coordinate 80,517 of JAIBBY010000020.1, read as the reverse complement.
CGACGCGCTCAGCAGCGACAAAAAGGGGCGTATGCCGTCCGCAGGCGGCATGGCGGGACAGCAGCAGGACGACAAGAAGCCGCGCCGGGGACGGCGCGGCAATGACGACGGCGGCCGATAAGCGGCAGCCATAGCGGCGCCAGCACGCCAGCGCGTGACCGGCAGCACAACGCGCGTTGCGCCATTTGCCTAGACGACCGTTAGACGCATCGCCGGGGTAGGGTTTGCGGTTGACTGCCCTTGACCCTCTTTACAGGGGCGAGTATCTATCCCGCTCATTCAACCGTTTTGGGCACGGCCCTAGACGGTTTGCGCCGGCGCGGCCTCGACACGGATGTTGTAGGGCGCTGGGGCGAAGAATGCAGCAACGAGCGGCGGCTGCCCGCGGTCCGCCGACTCGCCGGCAGGACGAGCCGTCCTGCGTCGCGAAAGGAGTTCGCGTTGAACACGAAACGCTGGATCGTCATCAGCACTATCGCCTGGGGCTGGGCGCTGGCTGGTCCGCCCTTGCAGGGGGCTGACCTATCGGCGCCGCTGTTGGTTTGTGCCAACGCGGTGACGGCGGATGACGACGCGCCGACTCGCCAAGATGTGCTCGACGGGCTGCGCGCCGCGCGCGCCGCGATGGAAAAAGGGAATCTGGACGCCGCCGACCGCGCCATCACCTGGGCGGAGCAATCGGGCGTTTCGCTCGGCATGCTGCACCTGGGCGACACGCCGAAGAAAGCGCGGCGCGATCTGGAGCGACTTCGCGCCCGGCAAGAAGCGGACCCGCGCGAGCGCGCCAAGGCAAGCGCGGCGAAGGAAATGATGGGGCAACCGGCGACTTCCGCACGCGCTGCGGCGCCGGCCGCCGGCGGCGCGCCGCCCGATGCCGAAGGATTGATCACTTCGCCACCGGCCGAGGGAGAAATTCAATCGCCAGCGGGAGCGCCGCGCGAGCCCGCTCTGTTGGATACCGACGCGGACGCCAGCGTGACGCTGCTGGAAGCGCGGCGAGCGCTGGCCAGCGGAGACGTGCGGCAGGCCAGGTTGCTGGTGGAGCAAGCCAAACGGGCGCCGGCAGGCGCCGAAACGCACGACGCGCCGCAGCAGGTCGAGGCGCTGATCCAGAAGCAGCAAGCAATCTCTGAGGCGTTGGCCAAAGGCGATCATGCGACGGCGAGCGAGGCCGCGGCGCAACTGGCCTTGGAGCAGGCCGAAGGAATGCTGCGCTATGCGGAACTGGACGCCGCCGAATCTTTGGCTCAGCAGGCGATATCGCTCTCGGGCGGAGCGGGAAGCGGCGACGGTCGCCCGCAAGCTTTGCTCAAACGAATTCAGAACGCCCGCACTGGCCAAGGGGGCGCGGCGGCCGGATCGATGGCCGCTGGCGAAGGGATGAGCACTGCCCAGCGGCGCATCCAGGACCTGATGGATCAATCGCGCGCGGCGATCCGCGGCGACAAGCTCCATCTGGCCGAGCAATTCGCGCGGCGCGCGATGGCCGAGAGCGCCAAGTCGGGCGAGCAGGCCGCCGATGGCGCCAGCCCAGAGGAACTGTTGGCCGAGATACTCGAACGCCGCCAGCCGCCGCGCGATCGTGGCAATCGACTGGCGGGTGGCGCGAGCGCCGCGCTGCAACAGCCGGCGGGCGTGTCGACGGCCGATTATCAGGAGCCGGCGGCGCTTTCGGCGTCGCAACAGGCAGCGCAAGCGGCGCACGCCAGCTTCGACTTTCCGCAAGAAGAGCCCGGCGACGAACCGTTCGATCAACCGCTCAGCGCGCGACCGGCGGCGCCACGCGCGGCCAACATGCCGGCGCCGCGAGCCGCGGCGGCGCAACCACGCGCTGCCCAGGCGCAACCCGTGGCGCAGGCGCTCGCGAGCCAATGGCTGGCGCAAGGAGAAAACGCGCTGCGTCAGCAGGACGTGAACACCGCGCGGGCGTATTTTCTGAAAGCCCGCCAGAGTCAGCAAGAACTTTCGCCGCCAGAGCAGGCCCGACTGGCGCAGTATCTGGCGAGCGCTGACGGCGCCAATCCGGCGGCAGCGGCGCCCGAGTCGCCCGAGACATTGGATCAACAGCCGCAGCCGATCGACGCGCCCCCCGCGCAACCCATACCCGCAGGGGCGCCGGCGCGGCCGCAGCCGCCCACCTCGGCGAGTCCGATGGCGCCCCCCGCGCAGCCACGGCCGTTATCGCCACAGACATTGCCGCCAGCGGCCACTGCGCCGGCCGGCGAGCCGCATCCTTTGTCGCCGAGCGGGGCGCCTGGCTCGCTATTGGAAGACGTGTCCGCCGGTCAGCGGATGCTGCAGAAGCGGATCAGCGTCGAGGTGGGGAATCAGCAGAGCCGGGCAATGGGGCTCAAGGAAACCGATCCCAAGGGCGCGCTCGAACTGCTCAAACAAACGCACTCCTTGATTGAGACGGCGCAAGTCGCGCCCGAGCATCGGCGGCAGTTGCACGCGCGGGTGGAACGGACCGAGTCGGACATTCAGGCATACTTCGAGGCGCATCGGGCCGACATCGAGCTGGAAGAAAAGAATCAGGCCACACTGGGCGAACTCGACCGCGAGCGCCAGATGAAGGTGGAGGTCGACGAGAAGTTGGCCGCCTGGGTGAACGAATACAACAACCTGATGGACGAAGAGCGCTACGCCGAGGCCGAGGTGGTGGCCAAGAAGGCGATTGAGTTGGCGCCCGACAATGTGCTGGCCGAGCAATTGCGCTGGAACGCCAATTTTGTGCGCCGCTTCAATCAGCAGAAGCAGATTCAGCTCGACAAGGAAAACGGCTTTGTGGCCTCGCTCGAAGCGGTGGACGCCTCGAGCGTGCCGTTCGACGATCGCAAGCCGATCGACTTTGGCAGCAAGCTGGAATGGGAAAAACTGACCGACCGCCGCAAACGCTTGGCGCTGGGCGACCGCCCGCGCCGCAACGAGCGGGAGATGCAGATCGAACAGAAGCTGAAGACTCCGGTGTCTTTGCAGTTCCAAGACGCCGCGCTGAGCGAAGTGCTCGACAGCCTGGCGAACGTGGCGGGCATCAACATCCACATCGACCCGCAGGGACTGGGCGCCGAGGGAGTGGAAACCACCACGCCGGTGACGATCAACCTGAAGCAAGACATCTCGCTGAAGAGCGCCTTGAACCTGGTGCTGGAGCCGTTGCATCTGGGCTACGTCATCAAGGACGAAGTGCTGAAGATCACCAGCGAGCAGTACCGAAACGGCGAATTGTTGCCGGTGATGTATCCGGTGGCCGACCTGGTGATTCCGATTCCGAACTTCGTGCCGGGGCCGCGGATGGGTCTGGCCGGGAGCCTGCACGACGCCTACACCAGCCTGGGCTACGGCGGTGGCACCGGCTTCAGCGGCCAATCGCCCTTGGCGGTGGTGGCCAGCCGCGACGGCACGCCGAACAGCGCGGCGATCAATCCGACCTTGTTGGGACAGATGGGCGCGGGCGGCGGACAATCGACCATGGCCGGGGCGATGCTCGGCAGTTCGGCGCCGGCGGGCGCGGGGCCGGGGGGCGCGGGGGGCGGCGTGGCCGCCGACTTCGACAGCTTGATTCAACTGATCACCACCACGATCGCGCCCACCACATGGGACGAGGTGGGCGGCTCCGGGGCGATCGAGGAATTTCGCACCAATTTGAGCCTGGTCATCAGCCAGACCGAGGACGTACACGACCAAATCCGCGACCTGCTCGAGCAACTGCGCCGCCTGCAGGACTTGCAGGTGACGATCGAAGTGCGGTTCATCACGCTCAACGACAATTTCTTTGAACGAATCGGCGTCGATTTCGACTTCAACATCAACGACAACACCGACAAGCCGTTCCAGATTTTTGGGCGGCCCAACCCGGACACGCCGACCGCGTACGGCGCGCCGCCGCCAGGCACACTGTTCACCAACGTGCCGCGCGCCTTCAACTCGGTCGATCTGCGCAAGAATCAAACGACGGTGGTGGGCATGACGGCGCCGGGCACCTTCTCGGCCGACCTCGACATTCCGTTCACGCAAAACAGTTTTGGCCTGTCGGTGCCGCAGTTCGGCGGGTTCGATCCCACGGCGGGCGCCTCGCTGGGCTTTGCCATCTTGAGCGACATCGAGGCGTTCTTCTTCATCAATGCCGCGCAGGGAGACCGCCGCAGCAACGTGTTGCAAGCGCCCAAAGTGACGCTGTTCAACGGCCAACAAGCCACGGTCTCCGACACGTCGCAGAGCCCGTTTGTGATCAGCGTGATTCCGGTGGTGGGCGACTTCGCGGCGGCCCAGCAACCAGTGATCGTGGTGCTCAACGAAGGCACCTTTATGACGGTGCAGGCCACGGTGTCGAGCGATCGGCGGTTTGTGCGGCTGACGATCGTGCCGTTCTTCAGCAACATTGGCGAAGTGGACACCTTCACCTTCGAAGGCTCAACCACCACGCGCGAATCGAGCGGATCGGACGGGCCGGAAGACGACACCGACGCGCGCGAGGAAGAATCGGAGACCGTCACCTCCGGCACCACGGTGCAATTGCCAACGTTCTCTTTCGTCACGGTGACGACCACAGTCAGCGTGCCCGACGGTGGCACCATCCTGTTGGGCGGCATCAAGCGCTTGAGCGAGGGGCGCAACGAGTTTGGCGTGCCGATCTTGAGCAAGGTGCCGTACATCAACCGCCTGTTCAAGAACGTGGGCATTGGGCGCGAGACGCAAAGCCTGATGATGATGGTGACGCCGCGGATCATCATTCAAGAAGAGGAAGAGGCGCTATTGGGCATCAGCCCGACGCCGTGACAGAATCGCCGATCAAGAGCGACTTGACGACCATGGTGGCGTAGGCGCCGCGGGGCAATTGAAACTGAAGCCGCGCCAGCGAGCGGGCAGGATGCAGGGGGTCGGGCTCTGCGGCGGCTTGGTGCTCGGCGGGAAAAACAATCGCCGCGCGCTCCCCTTTGGAGAAGAAGCTGTCGCGCGGGTAGTCGACGCGGAGCTTTTTGAGCGTGATTTGATGCCGGACCAGCACGCGCTCGATCAGTTCGGCGATGGGCCCCACTGGCGCAATGCGCGAGGATGGCAGCGGAATCGCAAGTTGGCGCAGCGCGTCGAGCACCGCGCTATCAAGCTCGCGATAGAGGAGAGCCCGGCCTGCCTTGAGCGGCACGGCGACCACCTGCGCCGGCGGAACGAGCCGGTTGAGTTGTTCGGCGAGCAGTTCGTTCCAGAGGAAGCCCTGATAGGCGGAGAGATACAGGCTGCGCTGCGGGTGGGCGATGCGCACAAACGCGCGGCGAAAGTTATTGGAGCGGCATAGTTCTTCAAGCACCGCCCGACGATCGTCGCGGCAGGCCTGGCGGGCGAGATCGTCCCACTGGCCCCAGGCGGCGGCGATGCGCTGGCGGTCGAGTCGGTCGTCTGGCCGGTCGCTGTCGGTTGAATCGCAGAGGGCCAGATGGCAGGCGCGCTCGTAATCGCGGTCGACCCAGGCGCGGGCGATGAATTGGCCAGTAGCGCCAAGCGATCCAAAGCGTTGGTCGTCGTAATAGTTGGCAACGCCGATAGCGCCGAGCCGCGCCAATCGCTCGGCCATCGCAGCAGCGCGTCGGGGTTCGAGGTCGCGGAGCACGATCTGGAAGTGGTTGGCCACGATGTCGCTGGCATGAAACGGACGGTCCACTTGCCCGAGGTAATCGAGCGACAGATTGGTTTGCGCCAGTTCCTGACGGGGGCCGCCTTCGATGGTGAGGTGCTGCGTGGTGACGGCGTGCTTGTCTTTGAGGCCACCGAAGGCGATCGCTCGGGGCGGCAGACGCCAGCGGCGGGCAATGGCGGCCAACGCCTCGGGCGTGCCGAGGTTTTGCTTGCGTAATCGATAGAAGGCAAAGCGGCCGCCCCGCGGCGCAAGGCGCGTGATTTCCTCGACTTGAAAATCGTCGGGCAGGCATCGCAGCTTGGCGCCTGACGTCATGGCGCCGTTTAACCGGCCGATCCGCTGGTGGCCACCGAATGGGCGGCCCCCGGCTGGGCGATATCGAACTGCGCGAGCTGACAGTTGAGATAGCACATGCCGCCCCCTTGATTGGGCGCGACGATGTTCCACGGCATGAGCCAGTTTTGATTGAGATAGTTGACGGCGTGTTCGGCGCGGCGGACCGCCAGGCCCAGGCCGTAAACGCCGGCGCCGAGATTCAGATCAAGCTCGAAGACGGCGGTCAGTCGTTCGCCGGCGCGCAGCGCGCGTGGCGTTTGACCAAGTTGCGCGGTGGAGGCGCGAAAGACGAGTTGATCGCTCTTGTCGTGCAAATGAATTTCTAGCGAGGTGGCCTCCAGCAGCCGCTTGGCTTCGATCTCAATTTCGATCCGCACGCGCTCGCCGGCGGGGAAGGTGAGTTGCGAGCCGGTATGCTCGCCCTGCGCCGAGACGCGGATGATGCGGCAGTTGTTGTTTTCTTCGTGGCGATCTTGCGTCAGGTGGCAGTCGGAGGTGTATTGGCTGACCACCTCGGCCGTTTCGCCCCAGCTTTGAATCTGTCCCTGCCGCAGCAGGATGCACTTGTCGCACAGGTTGACGATCGCACGCAGGTCGTGGCTGATGAAGATGATGGCGGCGCCGGCCTGGGCGATTTCGTTCATGCGCTGCAGGCACTTTTCTTGAAACATCGCGTCGCCGACGGCGAGCACTTCGTCGACCAGCAACACATCGGGCTCCAAATGCGCCGCGACGGAAAAGCCGAGCCGGGCCTGCATGCCGGAGGAGTAGCGTTTGACTGGGGTGTCGATGAACGGCGCGATGCCGGAAAAATCGACGATGGCGTCGAGCTTGCGATCGATCTCGCGCGACGACATGCCGAGAATCGAGCCGTTCAGATAGATGTTCTCGCGGCCGGTGAGGTCGGGGTGGAAGCCGGCGGCCACTTCGATGAGGGCGCGGAGCTTGCCGCGCACCTGATACCGGCCCCGATTGGGACGCAAGATGCGCGACAGGATCTTGAGCAACGTGCTCTTGCCGGCGCCGTTGGGACCGATGATGCCCAACGATTCGCCGCGGAGCACTTCGAACGAGACATCGCGCAGCGCCCAGAAGTCGCCGGCGGCGAGCTCGTCGGACTTGGGCGCACGGCGCACCAGGCGCTTAGCCAAGGCGGGGATCAAATCGCGCAGGCTATCGTGCACCTCGCCACGGTGGAATTTTTTCCACAGGCGATCGACTTCGACGACAACGTCCTGTTGCATGGGGCTTTTCGTGGGGCGGCGGAATCAGGAGGAGCTAAATGTATTCGGCGTAGACAAACTCGAGCTTGTGGAAAATCAACCAGGCGAGAAAAAAGCCTCCAATCGACCAAATGGCGGAGTAGAGCAGGTAAAGCGGATGCCAGGCAATGATATCGACACCGGCCTTGGACTGGACCATCAATGGCTCCAGCAGATTGTGCCGCTCGATGACGGCGACATCGAGACCTTCGAGCAACGGGGCGAGCGGATTGAGCATAATCAACCAAGAGCCGCGCGGCCCCAACAATTCTGGCTCGTAAAAGACGGGGGTGAAGAAGATGCCAAACGTCAAGATTACCTGCACGATGTATTTGACGTCGCGAAAGAAGAGATTGGCGCAGCTCAACATGAGAGCGCACATGGCCGTGAACAGAAAGATCATGGCGACCAAAGGAAAGACCCAGAGGACTTGCCACGAGGGTTGCACCTCGGCCACGGTGAAGAGGATCACCGCGAGCACGCTGGCGCCGAGCGCCGAATCGACGCATTGGGTAAGCACCGTCGAGAGAGGCAGCACCTCGCGCGGAAAGTAGATCTTGGTCACCAGGTTCATATTCGAAACCAGGCTCACCACGGCAAAGCCGATCGCGCCGACAAAGAAAGCCCAGGGGAGCGACTTGAGCGCCATGGCCGCCAAACGCGACAGCGGCACCTCGACGCCCCCCACTTGCGCCATGGCGTATTTGATCAGGGCGCCCGAGCCAACAATGAGCACGGGCATGAACAACGCCCAGCCAATGCCCATGATGGCTTGTTTGTAGCGCAACCGCAGGTCGCGGAGGGTAAGCTGCCACAATAACCCGCGAAAACGCCATACTTCGACGATCATCTCGCGCATTTCGGCACGAAGGGCCTGCCAGCCAGTGGCGGGCGCATCCAAGGGAGCAGCGGCGGCCTGACTGTCGCCGGTGGGGAATGTCGTCGGAGAATTCATGACGCGCCGTAGCAGAGGTGAAGTGACCCACCATTGTGACGTGCCAGGCGGGCTCGTCGCAAGTGCCAAGCGGGATTCATTTTAGCAGCCGCATTACTTACCGATTTGCAAGCAGGCTGCTTGGATTCTGGCGCGGGTCCCGCTGCTACGCATCGCGCCAAACACATGGCTTTTGGCTGATGTAAGCAGACGGTTTGAAACCGAGCAGCGCATTGAAGTGAGTCGCATCAGCGCGCCGACATGTATCGACCCATGCGGAAGGACACTTGGCCAACTGCACGAACCAAGTCATTTACCTGGTGGGTAGACGATCAGGTTGGTCAACCGCGTAAGCCGTTGGCAAAAAATTCTTCGGAGGTGCGAAGTTTGCGCCTTGAGAATGCGAATCACGCATGTTGTAATTTGCGCGACTAGGCGGAGTTTGTCCGTTTGGTCGCTGACGGCAATCTTGGTCGAGCGGTATACAGCTTGCTGGTAACGCCGTGCTTGGCGCCGGAGTGCTTGTCGCGCACGTTCGTGCAATTTGGAAGCAAAGGAAGGAAACATCATGCTTGCATCATCACTGCTACTTGGTCCATGTCTTGTTGTCAGCGCTCTAGTCTCGCACGGTCACCCCTGTGGATCTGGCCCCTGCGCCGGCAACCCCTGCGGTGGCAGTCCCTGCGCGGCCACGGCGGCGGCGCCTTGCGGCCCGCAGTATCAAATGGTCGAGCGCACCGTGATGGCGCCGACGATGGTGACCGAGATGCGCACGGTGCGCCGCACCGTTTGCCGTCCGGAGCAGCAGGAGCAGACCTATACGGTTTACAACCGCGTGCCGTACACCCGCGATGTGACCCGTGAATACACGGTGATGGTGCCCGAAGAACGAACCCGAACGGTGAACTACACTACCTGCAAGCCGGTCATGCAGACCATGACGCAGCAGTACACGGCGATGGTGCCGCACCAGGAGGAGCGCCAAGGGACACGGACGGTTTGCCAGCCGATTGAGGTGGACCAGACCGTGACGGTGATGGTGCCCGAGACGCGAACCAAGACGGTGAACTACACCGTTTGCAAGCCGGTGACGGAGACCGTTGATCGGCAGGTGACGGTCATGGTTCCGCACCAGGAAACCCGCGAGGGAGTACGACGGGTTTGCAACTACGTCAATGAGACTCGCACCCGCACCGTGCGTTGCGATATGGGAAGTTGGGCCCAGGTGCCATGCGACGCCAACCCGTGTGGCAGCGGCAACGGCTGTGGCAATGGTTGTGGTAACGGCGGTGGCTGCGGCAGCTACTCAAATGGCTGCGGCGGTTGCAACCCGTGTGGTAGCCCCTGCGGCAACCCGTGCGGCAATGGCGGCGGTTGTGCGCCATGCCAGCCCCGCACGCGCAGCGTGTGGGTGCCGAACATCGTCGAGAAGCAGGTGAACTATACGGTGTGCCGTCCGCAGATCAGCGAAGTGCCGTACACCTACACCGTGACGGTGTGCAAGCCCGAGACCCGCACCCAACAGGTGCAGGTGTGCAAGATGGTGCAAGAGCAGCAGTCGCGCGAGGTGCAGTACACCGTTTGCGTGCCGCAGCAAAAGACCATGAAGGTAACTCGCATGCAGCAGGTGCAGCAGCCGTACACCTACACCGTGACGGTCTGCAAACCGGAAACTCGCACCCGCAATGTGCAAGTGTGCAAGTATGTGCAAGAGCAGCAAAGCCGTGAGGTGAAGTACACGGTTTGCACGGCTCAGAAGCAGTCCAAGACCATGCAGGTGACCGAGTATCGCTGCGAGCCGGAGCAGAAGACTCGGACGGTGACGGTGATGCGCCGTGAGGTGGTCGAAGAGCAGGTTCCGGTGCAAGTTTGCCGGATGATGCCCAAGACCATCACCTGCCGCGTGCCGGTCAACAATGGTTGTGGCAATGGCGGCTGCGGCGGTGGCGGCTGCGGCGGCAACGCCGGTTGCGGTGGCTGCCGTTAGTTGACTGTCCACCATTTGGCCGCCGTCCCTCGGACGGCGAACCAACTGGAAAATAAACCCAGACGGGATGATGCAAATCTTCCCGCCATTGGCCGCAGTCCCTCGGACGGCGAGTCAACCGGAAAATAAACCAAGACGGGACGATGCAAATCTTCCCGCCATTGGCCGCAGTCCCCCGGACGGCGAGCCAACCGGAAAATAAACCAAGACGGGACGATGCAAATCTTCCCGCCATTGGCCGCAGTCCCCCGGACGGCGAGCCAACCGGAAAATAGAACAAGGCGGGAAGATGCAAATCTTCCCGCCTTGTTCGTTTTGTGGCCCGTCCGTAGTTGGCAAGCGCCGGTCTCTGGGGTCATTGCCGCCCTACTGGCCTCGCAAAGGGAGGGCGGAACTTGCCGGAAACGTGCGAGTCTGGTGAGCCTCGTTAGCGCTAGATTCAACTACGGATAGCCGCTGGTCGGCCGTTGCCAACTCGGGAATTCCCGCACTCCACGGGCTTGACGCTTGGTAAATCGAACCCGTGGTCCCGCAGTTGGCCTCGACGCGACACGATCCGACTCGGGGATCGGATCAACTCTCGTCAGCGACTACTTGATACCCCACTTCTGGGCGGGTGTCAAATTTTTTTCTCGACCGGCCGACAGGCGCCACAGCCAGCAGCCCGGCGGGCCAAGTGGCATGAAAATGGCTACTTGTGCGCTAGGGCGGGATGCGGATACTACGGGTTTCCCCCCGCATGGCAACCACGGTTTGCCATCGCGGCCAGAGCGCCGCGCGGGCGAAGCAAGGCACACCAACTAAGGAACACGCACATGGCACGCGCAGGCGCAGTGATTTTCAAGGGCAACCCAATGACTTTGGTGGGGGAGGAAGTGAAGTCGGGACAGGCGGCGCCCGAATTTGTGATGCACGCCTTTGAAGACGGCCAGATGAAGCGACTGACGCCGAGCGACCTGAAGGGCAAGCCCTCGATTCTGAGCGTGGTGCCGTCGCTCGACACGCCGGTTTGCCAGAAGCAGACCAAGCGGTTCAACGAGGAAGTCGGCGCCTTTGGAGACAAGGTAAACGCCTGGACGGTGAGTCTCGATCTGCCGTTCGCGATGAACCGGTTTTGCGGCGCCGAAAACATCAAGAGCATTCGCTCGGTGAGCGATTATCAAGATCGCTCATTCGGCAAGAACTGGGGAATGCTGATCGACGAACTGAAGATTTTGGCCCGCGGCACCTTTGTGGTCGACAAGGATGGCAAGGTGGTCTATGCCGAGACGGTGAAGGAAGTAGGACAGGAGCCGAACTACGACGCGGCGCTCAAGGCGCTGAAGGGCCTGCTGTAAGAGACTGAGTTGATCGACCATTCCAGCGCGGCGACCGTGGAAAGCAGCACGGCGCCGCGTTTTTTATGCGCCGCCACGCGACTTGAGAAATACTTCGCTCATCTCGCGGCGCATCGTCTGGCGCAGTTCGCTGTCGATCAGCGTCGAGTGCGTCTTGCCGGGCACAATGACGATGCTGGCGTCGCTGCCTAGTCGCTGCAGCGTCTCTTTGAGCAGCCGAACCGCGCCTTCCAGATAGAAAGTGTCGCGGTCGCCGACCCAGATGTGCAGCTTGCCCGCCAATTGGGGAGCGAGCGACTGCCAGTTACTCTCCAGTTTTTTGTTGATGTCGTAGTCTTGCCAGGCCCTGAGCACATTGGGATCGACGCGTCCGGTGGCGCGATCCCAGAGACGCAAAGGTTCGCCATCTGGGCCGCGCGGGCTGAAAACCGCCTCGAAAGAGCGAAGCTGGCCGCCGCGTTTGAGCACATCGTCCATGCGCAGGAACGAGTCGAACCAGAGCAGCGGCTGGTCGTCGGCGGTGCGAGCCAAGGGGCGCCGGCCGCCTTGCTCGTCGACAAACAGGCTGGGGGGCGGAGAGGCATAGAGGTCAACGCGCTGGAAGTCACGAAAATCGACGGGGTCGGGCGCGGTGCTCCACACGCCGCCAAAGAATTGTGGATAGCTGACTTGCAGCCAGAGCGAAGACCAACCGCCCGAGCTATGCCCGGTGAGGAAACGGGCGGATGGTTCGGCGACAGTGCGATAGGTGGCGTCGATATGGGGGATGAGTTCCTGAATCAAGGCATCGGCGCGGGGGCCATTAGTGGCGCTGTTGGCGAAGACATGATGCCCCCATTCGCACTCGCCGGTGAGAAACACGCGAATCAGATCGGTTTCGCCCTCGGCGGCCGTGGGGGGCGAATCGCGATAGGCCAGCGCCGCGTGGTAACTGCCGCCAAAGCCAGGAATGCTGTAGACGACCGGAAAACGACGCTCGGGCTCGTCGAAATAGGCCTTTGGCAACACCACGCCGGCGTATTGGACGATCTCGCGGCCGTGGAACTGGCTGAGCAGCGGGCTGGCGAGCCTGGTTTCGATCACCCAATCGGTTCCACGGAAGGGCCGCGGCGGCGCCTGTTGCGTAAGCGAAAGCTCAATGTCGAGCGGCTGCTGGTCCAACACTTCGACATCCATCACATCGCTATGCCAGTTGCCGGACGCCGTGCCGGGGTCGTGATGATCGTGGTTTTGATGCAACACCGCTTGCGCGCGGTACTTGCCGGGCGCCAGCGCCGAGAGCGGACCGGGAAAGCCAGCGGACTGGTCGTCGACGACGTACTGCCCTCCCGCCATCGGCTGAGAGACATCAATCGCAAAAAAGGGTTCCGGATGAAACCAGTCGGGCCCGGTTCGCGGCTCGCTCGGCCGCTGCGAGAGAAACACGAACAGCCGCGCGCGTGAGTCGGCGATCGCCAGATCGGCGGGAAGCAAGATGACAAAGCGTCGCGGCGACTGCGCGGTAGCAGGCGCTTCGTCCGCTGGTAGCGCCGGCAAGAGAAACGAGAGGTTGAGCGACGCCAAGAGCACGCCCACCAGGGCGCGGCGAGTCAGCATGATTTGGCCTCCTGGACAGTGGGCGCGGGGCACGGCGCGCGACCATCGTCGGCTGGCAGGCCGACCATTTCGAGCAGTTTTAGCGCGTTGGTCGTGGTGGCCACGCCCGACCGCAGTTGGTAGTCGAAGGTCATTTGTCGCCCGGCGGGCCCGTCGCTGAATGACTCTTGGAAATGGACCGGATGACAGGCGGCAGCCAACCCGTCGACATCGGCCAGGGCCAGATCGTGCGAGGTGATCGCGCCAATCGCTCCGCACTCGAGCAAATGCCGCACCACGCGGCGCACGGCAATCTGGCGCTCGACCGTGTTGGTGCCGTGCAAGATTTCGTCCAACAGATAGACGAATTGGCGTTCGCCCGCGCGCTGCACGCGAGCGGCGTCGTCGACCACCTGTTTGAGGCGCCGCAACTCGGCCATGAACAGCGAAACGCCGTCGCCGAGCGAGTCGCTGACCCGAATACTGGCGCCGAGCCGAACGGGGGGCAACGACAGCGACGCCGCGCAAACCGGCGCGCCGGCCTGCGCCAACACGATGTTGACGCCAATCGAACGCAGCAAGGTGCTCTTGCCGGACATATTCGATCCGGTGACCAGCAGAAACGCGCCGGCAGGACCAAGCGACACATCGTTCGCGACACGCTGCGCTGCGGGGATCAGCGGGTGCCCCAGTTGCCGCGCGGCGACTTCGGTCGCGGCGGAATCGACCTGAGGAGTGGCCCAGTCGGGTTGATCGTGCTTGAGGCCCGCCAGCGCGCAGAGCGCCTCGAACCGCGCCAGATGCTCGAACCAGCCACGCACCTCGCTGCGATGCGCCGCCTGCCAGGCTTCGACGAACGCAAGCACATGAAAATCCCAAAGCGTCGTCGCTTGCACGACGCCGTACAGCAATTGCGAAAATCGCAGATCGGCCAGGTCCATCAGGCGGCGCAATCGGTCGAGCGAGCGCAGCGCAGCGCGGGCATGCGATTGAATTTCGCGCATGGCCGGCGACGTGACCGAGAAGCGTTGCACCTGCGCAAGCAGCGCGACATAGGCCCGCAGTTCCCCTTCGCGCGAGGCGATACGCGAGAACAGCGGATGAATTTGCCGGCAAAAATGGAGACTGAGCCCCACATTCAACACCAGCACGGCCAGCAGCGGCGACAACGGCAACAGGCCTGCGCTGTAGAGGACAAAGAGGACGAGCGAGGCTAAGGGAGTGATTCGGGTGAGCCGAATCAGCCAGGGCCGCTGGCCGAGCCAGACTGGGCCCTCGGCCCAATCGAGAAAGGGGTTGAGGCTGGCTTGGCCGCGAGCGCACGGCCGACTGAGCAGCGCCAGCTCTTGTCGCCGGTCAAGTTGAGACGCCAGTTCGGCGATGGTCAGTTGACGGGAGGCGATGTCGGATAGCGGCGCTGGTTCGAGCAGCCAGTCGGCCAGTCTGCGCAGTCCCAGCGGCGTGGCAGGCAGCGCCAACAGGTGAAAGAGCGAGCGCGGGCCCAAAAGGTCGAGGTCGATGGACAAGGGATCGCGCAGCAACGCGGGATCGAGCGGCGGGAGGGGTAGCTGGCCCCAATTTCGCTGAATTCTGGCTTGCGCTTGCTGGTTGAGATCAGCCAATCCCGCCTCGTAGGCCCATTGCCTGAGCACGCGCCGATGCCAAACAACCAGCGCCACAAACCCGGCGACCAACAGGCCCGCTGTAATGAATAGCGGGCCTCGAAAACTGGGGGCGCCCCAGATGCCATACAGAACGGCGCCGAGGGCCACGGCAAAGACCGCCATCCGCGCGTTGGCGATGCGATCGGCGCGGCGCGCCAGCGCTGCGGCCTCGCGGGCAAAACGCGCCTCACGTTCGGCGTACATCTGGCAGATGGCGTCTTCTGTTGGCTGCATGCGGGGTATTCGCTTGCCGTGAATTGGGGCCGGAGCATTGTAATCGCGTGGGCGCTACAAGACCTCGGCCATGCCCATCTGAATTTGCACCATGCGGCGGTACCGCCCGCTAGCGGCCAGCAGTTCGTCGTGCGTGCCTTGCTCGATAATCTCGCCCCCCTCGATCACCATAATACGATCGGCATGGGTGATGGTGCTGAGCCGATGCGCAATGACGAAGCTGGTGCGACCGCGCAGCAAGGTGGCCAGGCTCTGCTGGATCAAGCGCTCGCTCTCGGTGTCCAAATTGCTGGTGGCCTCGTCGAGAATGAGAATCCGCGGATCAGCCAGCACAGCGCGGGCAATGGCCAATCGCTGCCGTTGGCCGCCGCTGAGGCGCACGCCGCGCTCGCCAATCACCGTATCGTAGCCCGCCGGCAACGCGGTCACGAATTCGTGGGCATTGGCCAGTTTGGCGGCGCGACGGATCTCGTCTTCGGCGGCGCCGCGCGTGGCGTAGCCAATGTTTTGGGCCACCGTTCCATCGAACAGAAACACATCTTGTTCGACGACACCTAGCAGCCGGCGGTAGCTATCGACGTCGATCTTGCGCAGATCGACGCCGTCGAGCAGCACGGCGCCCGCAGTGGGGTCGTAAAAGCGGGCGACCAGATTGCAGAGCGTGGTCTTGCCGGCGCCGCTGGGCCCCACCAGCGCAATCAATTCGCCAGCGCGAACATCAAGATCGATGTGGCGAAGCACACGCTCGCTGGCGCCGGGATATTGAAAGCTAACGTCGCGGAGCGTTATGCGGCCGCGCACCTTGGTCGGATCGAGACGCACGGCGTCGGCGGGACGGACCATCTCTTGCGGTTCAGCCAGCAAATCGAGCACACGATCGAGGCCGGCCAAATCGCTTTGAAATTGCGTGGCGCTATTGGCGATGACCGCCAACGGCCCCAGCAACATTGCCAGATAGGCGAGAAACATCATCAAATCGCCGAGCGATAGTTGCCCTTCGAGAACCTGCATGCCGCCATAGAGCAGCAAGGCGGCAGTGGCCAGCGGGATGATGGTTTCCCACGCGAACTCGACAAAGCGGGCCCACCACCAGGCGTTCAGTTCTTGCCGCGCCATCAGGTGCGTGCCCCGCAAGAAACGACCGGTCTCGGCGCCGGAGCGCCCGAACGCGCGCACCACTCGCATGCCGCCAAAGACCTCGGTGGCGTGGCTGTCGATCTCTTGGCGGCGGAGACGAATATCGCGGTACAGAGGTCGGATGCGCCGGATCCAGGTCCGGTGGCCAAGAAAAACCAACGGCAATAGCCCCAGTGCCCCGACCAATAGCCGCCAGTCGACCCAGGCCAGCACCAACAGGCTGCCGATGAGTTGCACCAGCGCCCGCCACGGGTTGTAGATCATGGTGAAGATCAACTCGGCGATGCCGCCAGCGTCTTCGCGGAGGATGCTGGCCACGCCGCCAGACTTGAGCTGATACACGCGATGTAACGGCAAACGCACGGCATGCTCGAACAAGCGTTTGCGCACGCTGGCTTGCACACGCTTGGCGGCGCGAGTGGCGTACCAGCGTCCCCACAGGTGAATCACCGACTCTACCAGCGAAATGGCGACGATGCCGCCGGCAATCGACCAGAGCAGCCCACGCGGATCGGTGGCGGGCAACCAGCGTGCGAGCAACGGCGGCAGCGGCTCGGTGCCAAGGACATGATCGATCACCAGCTTGGTGGCCGCCGGCGGAAAAAGCTTGAGCAAGGTGGAAACGCTGAGCGTGGCCAGCGCGAATACAAGCGCGCTGCGATGCCCACGCATCAATCCCCAGAACTGGGTGAGCAACTGTCCGAACGACCTGTGCCGGACGCCGGAGTGGGGGCGGGTTCCATGTCCGCGCGAGGGTTGAAACTCGCCCTCGGCACGACGCCGCCGAATATCGCGTTTGTACTCCAGATATCGCAGCCGACTGGCGGCGGATCTCCCGGCCACAGGTTTCTTGCGCTCTCAGAAGGATTGGGACACGCCTGGCGGCCAACGGAGTGCTGCAACAGGCTGACTGTCCAATTAGAACAAGAAACTTGCAGCGGGGGCTAGTAGCTCGGAACCCATCGGGAGATCGGCCGCGCGATAATGCGGCTAGCTGGTTTGCAGCGGCTGATCGACTTCGGCCATGTCGGCCACGTCGGCCATGAGGTACGAGCGGAAGCAAGTCAGCATTTCGGCGGCCAGTTCGCGGAACGCCTTGCGCCGGCGATCGCGGCTGCGCAGCGCGACCACCGCGACATGGATGCGCGTGCGGTTGGCGCCAACCTGTGGGCCGCGTTCGGGCTTGGCTTCGAGCGGTTCCAGGGTCTCGAAAGCGACGTCGAGAAAACAATCGACTCGTCGGTCGCCCAGGCGGCGGCGCCCTTTGACGCGCGAGGCGTTGAGTTTGATGCGCACGCGCTGCTCGTCGACTTCGATCAATTCGGCCTGATGATCGGCGATGAAGCCGCGGAGCTTTTCGACAGCGATCGGCGGCGGCACGGTGGTCGTCATCACTTGTTCGGCGACCACGTGATCGTCCGGCGTCGGCGCGGCCGCGACGGGTCCGACGCTGCCGATGGCGACCACCTGATTGCGACCGCCCCGTTTGGCTTGATACAAGGCCTGATCGGCGCGGACCAGCGCCTTGGCCGGAGTGTCGCCGCTCTCGACGGCGGTGACGCCAAAGCTGGCGGTGATCGGGCGGTCGCCCAGTTCGCTGTGGAGCAAGTTCGCCAGTTCGGCGCGCATTGCCTCAGCGCGGCTGGCGGCGACCGCGAGCTCGCATTCGCGGCAGATGATGGCGAACTCCTCGCCGCCGTAACGAGCAACCAGGTCGTTTTGTCGGCAGGCGCGTTCGAGCAATTGGGCAAAACGTTTGAGAACTTCATCCCCCACGGGATGCCCATAGCGATCGTTGATGTGCTTGAAGTGGTCGATGTCGCAGAGAATCAGGCTGTAGGGGGCGCCGTCCTCCAGGGCGCGGGCGACCGCCTGGGCGTGCGCGCGGTCAAACTCAGCGCGGTTGGCCACCTGCGTCAATCCGTCGCGGGTGATCAGTTGTTGCAGATTGAAGCAGCGGGCGCGCAACGACTCCTCGGGCGAAAGATCGCGCAACAGCAGTGTGGCGCCGCGCACGGCGCCGTCGTCGCCGGTCACCGGAAGCGCCTGAGCGTCGACCGCGATCAGCTCGCCGTCGGCGCGGCGCAACAACACACGGCGGGCCCACGGTTTGCCGTTGGCCAGCACATAAGCCACGGGGCAATCGCCTTCCGTCAGTCGCGCGCCCGAGCCATCGCGCAAGTGCAAGAGCGCGGGGGTCCAGCGAACGCCGCGGCTTTCGAGCTTGGAAATTCCGGTCAGGCGCGCGGCGCTGTCGCTCCAGAAGGCGATGCGCCCATCGCGATCCAAGAACGCGACGGCGTCGCTGAGCTGTTCCAAGAGCTGATCCTGAAAGAGCCGCAATGGAAAGTGCGCGTCGACCGGCGCGGCGCGCGGCGGCAAGTCGCCAAAATGTCGCTGGGCGCTTTCACGCAGTCGCAGCAGTTCTTCAACCGGCAGCCGGCAGAAGTTTTCGACCAACTGTGGATCGAACTGCGTGCCGGCGTAACGCTGCAGTTCGGCGAGCGCGCGATCGACCGGAATCGCCTCGCGATACGATTGATCGAAGGTCATGGCGTCGAAGGCGTCGATGATCGCCAGCATGCGCGCGCCCAACGGCAGGTCATGCGCGGGCGGCGCCACAATGCGGCGGCTGCCGTCGTACCACGCGCCGGCGTGCGAGACGATCTCCAACACGGCGGGCAGGGCGATCTTGTCGCGCACCACCTCGAGCCCCACGCGGCGGCAGAGTTGCAGCGTGGCGCGTTCTTGTTCGGTCAGCGGTCCCGGTTTGCGAAGCAAGGCCGGCGGCGCGACCATCTTGCCAATGTCGTGCAAGAGGGCCGCCGATTCGATGGCGTCGCGCTCGTCGGCGTCTAGCCGCAGCCGTTCTGCCCAGAGGGCGCAACCCAGGGTGGCCCGCATTGAGTGCGCCGCGGTGGCGGCGTCTTTTTCCTTCAGCGCGTGAAAGAGATTTTGCACAGCGGACAGCGCCGCGGCGGGGGGCGCCTGGGCCGAGCGCGGGGCGAGAAGATCGAGGCGTTCGAGATCGCGAGCGATGTCTTCGAGACAGGTGGCCAGCGCGGGATGCGGCTGCTCGAGGCTCAGCAAATTGCCGATGCCATCGCCAGGCAAGTACGGAAAGCCAGCAAGCTCGATACCCATCGACATCTATCCCGAAACCAGCAACTCAAAGCAGCAATACAAAGGCAGGCGCGCAGCCGGGTTACAGCAATACAAACCTAGGTCACTGCTGTGGTTTGTCCAAAGTGGGAAAGTACCGCGGATGTAGCGGCCTGGTTGGAGACCGATTAGCCGCGATGAGGGCCGTGAATGGCCAGAAAGCACGGGGAAATGCCGCTTCCGTCCCCCTGAGCGGTCGCGATGCGGCCGGCCTACAGCCGCCGGCTTTCAGCCTTCGATGGGCGCGCCATCGTGTTCGCGAAAGCGATAGCCGACGCCGCGAACCGTCTCGATGACGTCGGCGTGCGCGCCTAGTTTTTGGCGCAGCGAACGGATGTGAACGTCGATGGTGCGTTCGAGCACCATGGCGTCGTCGCCCAGCGCCGAGTCGATCAATTCCGCGCGGCTGAAGGCGCGGCCGGGTTGACGCAGCAGCGCTTCGAGCAGGCGAAACTCGCTGAGGGTAAGCCCCAAGGGGCGGCCGCCGGCCGCCGCGCGGTGCCGCACGCGATCGATGGAGATGCCTTGGCCAAGCAGTGTCTCACCGTCGTTTGGCGCCGGGTCGCGGCGGCGGCGCAAGGCTTTCACTCGTTCCAACAGCACCTTGACGCTGAACGGCTTGGTCACGTAGTCGTCCGCGCCCAGAGAGAAACCAACCACTTGATCGGATTCTTCGGCGCGGGCAGTGAGCATGAGTATGAGCGTGTGCCGCGTGGCGGAACTCGACCGCAGGCGGCGGCACACTTCCAGCCCGTCGATCAAGGGGAGCATCAGGTCGAGAATGACCAGATCGGGAGCGCGGGCCAAGGCCTGCTGGACGCCATCGGCGCCGTCGCGCGCCACCAGCACTTCGTAGCCGGCCTGCTTGAGGTTGTATGACAACACCTCCACCAGCGAGGCGTCGTCTTCGATGATCAAGACTTTGGCGAGCGCCATGCGCTTTTTTCCTCGCGCGGCAGATGGATACCGTCGTGCCGGTGTCGGGCGATTTCGCCTTCGACGAGGTAAATGACGTCTTCGGCGATGTTGGTGGCGTGATCGGCGATGCGCTCTGCGTGGCGCGATGCGGAGAAGCAATGCAGGGCCGCGCGGATCAGATGTGGATGCGTCTCCATCTGCTCATGCAATTCGTCGATCACTTCGCAGTTGTAGCGATCGACCTCGTCGTCCAACGTGCAGACGCGGCGGGCCGCCTGCGCGTCCATGTTCACAAAGGCGTCGAGCGCGCTGCGCACCATCAAGGTCGCCAGATCGATCATGCGTTCCAAGCGGCTGGGGATGGGCATGTCGGGGTACTCGCTGAGGGCCTGGGCCCGTTCGGCGATGTTCACCGCCAGATCAGCGATGCGCTCCAAGTCGCTATTGATCTTGAGCACGGTGGCGATGCGGCGCAGATCGACGGCCACCGGTTGGTGCAGCGCGAGCATCTTGAGACACTCTTCCTCGACATGCACCTCGCGGCGATCGATCTCGCTGTCTTCTTCGACCACCTCGGCGGCCAGATCAAGCCGGCGCTCGAGCAAGGCCCGGCGAGCGCGGTGAATCGACTCTTCCACCATGCCGGAGAGGGCGAGAATTTCTCGCTGGATCGACTCCATGTCGCGCTGCAGATGCTTGGTCATAGCGGCCTCAGTCAACTCCGTATCGAAATTCATCCCCCTGGGCGCTGGCGCTGCGCGTGGGGGCAAGAGGCGGATCATGGCCACGTCGGCCAGCTTGCCCGCCCCATGCAACCAGGAGGCAAGATTTCGCAGTTCCCATTCTCCGAATCCGCGATTGGCCCGCAAGACGGCGTCCTCCATCATACGGTAACGCTCCGTTGAGCGTTTCAACAGCCCGCTTGTAGCGAACGGCGCGCGCTCACCATCTCCCAACGTCGGACCGTGGCACGATTCGTCGCCGCAGTGAAGATGCGGTGAAGAATTGGTGAGAATCGGGCAATCAGACGCGCGGCAATCGCACGACAAACGTGCTGCCACCGCCCGGCTGGCTGACGACGGCGACCGTGCCGCCGAGCGCCGAGACCAGGTGCTTGACGATCGACAGTCCCAGTCCGGTGCCCCCTAGCTCCCGGCTGCGGGCTTTGTCGACGCGGTAGAAGCGCTCGAAGATCCGCCCTTGATGGTCGCTGTGAATGCCGATGCCGGTGTCGGCCACTTCGATGCGGACCAGCGCGGCTTCGGCCTGGCAGCGTATTTCGACTTGGCCGCCGTCGGGGGTGTAC
This sequence comes from Pirellulales bacterium, assembly GCA_019694455.1. Lineage (NCBI taxonomy): Bacteria > Pseudomonadati > Planctomycetota > Planctomycetia > Pirellulales > Pirellulales bacterium. The sequence continues at coordinate 59,033 of JAIBBY010000020.1, read as the reverse complement.
TTGATCGCGTTGTCGACGAGATTATCGAGGATTTCGCGAACGGCCTCTTCGTCGGCGTAGATCTGTAGGCCCGCGAGCGACGCGCCTGCCGTAAGCGCCACGCGCTTGGCCTCCGCGGTCGGGGCGTATCGCTGGAGGCAGGAGCGAACGATGGGTTCCAGCGGCAAGGGCTGCAAGTCGAAGCGCTCATTTCCCGACTCAATGCGCGCGACGCTCAAAAGATCGAGAATCAGTTGATGGAGGCGCTCTGCCTGCTCGGAGATTTGGAGTACGAACGCGCGGTTGTGCTCGCGGTCGTCGATGGCGCCATCGAGCAAGGTTTCTGCAAAGGCCTTGATGACAGTGAGCGGAGTTTTCAGCTCGTGCGAGACGTTGGCCACAAACTCCTGGCGCAACTTCTCCAGGCGGCGCAGTTCGGTGACGTCGTGCGCTACCAGCAACACGCCGGGACTGGGCGCGCCGGGAAGCCGCCGCGCGTGCATGGCGATCACACGGCGCGTGGTCCCCTGCCCTTCGATCTCGCGAAAGCACGGTTCTTCAGCGGCAAAGGCCTGCTCCACGGTTTCGTGAATTTCTCGGTGGCGAACGGCTTCGAGCAACGGTCGGCCAATGACCTCGGACGTGGCGAATTCGAGCAGCGCGCGGGCGGCGCCGTTGGCGAACAGAATGCGGCGGCGCGGATCGATGGCCACGACCCCTTCGCTCATGGCGCCGAGCACACTGGTGAGGCGATCGCTATTGGCCCGCAGTCGTTCGACCTGCGCGGCGAGTTCGAGCCGGGCCTGTTCGAAGGAGCGCGCCAAATCGGCCACTTCGCCGACCGACTCGCTGGGCGCGGAGCGCGAGAAATCGCCGCGCGTCATCGCCCGAGCGCTGGCGGCCAAGGCGCCGGCGGCGCGTGTGAGAGGCACGACCAGCACGCAGGTGGCGGCGATCAATACCAGCGCGCCGGCGGCAGCCAGCGCCAGCAAGCGGTTGCGGAGCGAGCCAAGCGACTGTCGCTGCGGCGCCCAGGTGCGGCTGGCGCGGACATAGCCGGGGCGCACGGCCGCATTGAACTTCGTGGCGAACCAAACCAATTCGTCGCCGGGTTGGCCATCGCGGGTGGCGATCCCCTCGCCCTGCCGGGCGGCGGCCAATAACTCTGACTGACGCGATTGATTGGGAACGTGCGAGGGATCGCCATCGGAATCGGCGATCACGGCGCCCGACTGATCGAGGATGGTCAGCCGCGCTCGCAGCGGGGCGGCCAACCGGGTGACGCTCGCCTGCAAATCGGCGGCGGCGGCTTCGTCTCGCGGCGGCCAATCAGCAGGGACGGCGGCGGCGGCGATTTCGCGCAGAGATTGGCGAAAATCGGCGGCTAGGCGGTCGCGCTCCCAGCGCATAATCAGCGCAATCGACACCGCCGCCACCAGCGCGTAAAGCACGCCAAACACCAGCAGAAAACGGAGCAACAAGCGGTGCGGCAACATGAGCTTTAACGCCAGTAGAGTATTGGCAAACCAACTAATGTGAGCGTACATTTCTCGCAGGGGAAGTCGAATCCCAACTCGCCGCTGGAGCCTATGGCCATGAAACTTTCGCCTCCGCTGGTGTTCGGCGCCGGCTGTTTCGCCTTGGCGCTATTGGTATTGGGCTGCGGTCCGGGATCGCAAGGCAACCTGCTGGCGCCGGGGAGTCCCGCGCCGGAGATCGTGGCGAGCGAGTGGATCAATGGCCCCGCCCCCACGGCGGGCGACCTGCAAGGCCGCGTGCTGGTGCTGAGTTTTTGGGCCTACTGGTGCGGACCCTGCCGCGCCCACGCGCCGGAATTGGTCGAAACGTATCGCCGGCACGAGTCGCAGGGAGTCGTGTTCTTAGGCGTGACGCCCGAAGGCGCCGACACCGTCAACGAATCGAAAGAATTCATCCAGAGCGGCGGCATTCCGTGGCCAGCCGGCCTGGGCGCGGGGGCGACCTTTTCCGCGTTTGGCGTAAACGGCATCCCCGCGGAATATGTGATTGGGCGCGATGGACTAGTCGCCTGGCACAGCGGCCTCGAGGGCTCGCTCGACGAGGCGATTGAAAAGGCGCTGGCCGCCAAGGGTTAAGCGTGGCGACCGCCGCTATTTGGCGCTCAGCACGAGCTTTGACTTCTTCTCGGCGTCGGGAAGTTTGCTGGGATCGCTGGTCATTGCCAGAGTGTCGTACTCGCCGGCCGCCCACAGCTTGATCTGATCGGCATAATGAGTGGTGAAGGGAATCTCGCTCTGCCCGCCGGGGTAGACGCCGAGCGACTGACTCGGGTGGCCAAAATCGACGATCAAGCGATACGAGGCGCCGCCACCAACGCGACCGATATTGCCGCCGGGATTGGATGTGTACGCGGTGCCGACCACGGGACCGCCGTCGCGACCCAGCTCTTCCTTGCCGGTCATTGAGCGTACGAACAGCCGATTGATGTTGCCCCACTGCCAGCGCTGGTCCATTTCGGGGCCGAAGTCGCGGGCCAACGATTCGACCGCCAATTGGAACGAGCGGCGGGCGATGTCGTCGCGGGTTTCGCGCTGCGGCGTGGCGCGATCGTCGAACCAGCTAGAGCGAGGATGCTCGCGGGTCAGATATTCGAGCACCTCGATCATGGGCTCGCGCCGGTTGGTGCCGCTAAAGCCCCAGGAGCCTCCGGGCTGTTTGATATCGCGCGGCGCCCACTCGTCGTTCCAGACCTGTTCGCGAAAGATGCTAAACCAGCGCAGCCAAATGACGGGCGCCAGCGTTTTGGTATCGGCTTGATAATTCCATTCGGCGAGGGTGTCGCGGCAACGGCGCGCCAAGGGATCTTGGAGGTCCGCATCGAGCGCGGCCAAGAGCGACGGGACAAAGCACTCCGCCGCCTTGTCGTAATGATCGAATTGGATGGGGCGCATCGACTCGACCGTCAGGTCGCTGGCTGCTTCGAGCAACTGATTGATGCGGCGTTTGCGATAGCTGCAATCCCACATCCAGCCCAGGTAGTGCGGATAGCCGACGCTGGTGGGTCTGCCGTTGGCCGAGGCGACATAGTGGCAGTCGGGATTGACGGCCAGCGGCATTTCGTTGGCGGGGATCATGCCTTGCCAATCGTGCTCGCCCGAGGCGCCATCCAGCGGCGCGCGGCCGGCGCCGGGCAACCGCAGCGGATAGGCGCCGCAGGGGTGCATGGCGATGTTGCCGTGAATATCGGCGTAGGCCATGTTGAGCCCCGGTGTCGTGAGCTTGGAGAGCGCGGCAAGAAACTGCTCCAGCGTTTGCGCGGTTTGCAACTGCCAGAAAGCGACAAACTCGGTGGTGGGGCCGAGGCCGTTCCAGCAGAGGGCGATTGGCTTGGGCTCGCGCTGAATCAGTGGCCCATGCACCGTGTAATCGATATCGAGCGTTTGCTCAGGCTCGCCGCGCACGGCGATCTTTTCCGAGACACGGCGCAGCGCTTTCCACTCGCCGCGATGTTTGTACTGAAGAGAGTTTTCTGGGTTGATCGTTTCGACAAACAAGTCGACTGCGTCTGCCTGGAGATTGGTGATTCCCCAGCCGGTGTGGTCGTTGTGACCGATGATGACGCCCGGCCCACCCGGAAAGGTGCAGCCGGCGACGTTCTTGCCCGCGATCGAGAGGTGTGCGGTGTACCAGATGGCGGGGATATGGAAACCGAGATGCGGATCGCTGCACAGGATCGGCTTGCCGGAACGGGTCTTTGTGCCATCGACCGCCCAGTTGTTGCTGCCGTAACTCAAACCGCGAAACGGAGAGGTCACGCGCGACAGGCGATCGAACGCGGCCTGGTACGCGTCGCTCAACCCGGCTGAGGCCGTGGGCTTGGTTTTTTGAGGCGGGAGTTTTTGCTGGTCCACCTGGACGACAACCGTGGGCTCTTCGTAGGGACGATCGAGCGGCCACAGTTCTTCGGCGGCCTCAACGCCGAGCTTTTCGACCATGACGCCGAACCACAGATCGTCGAGCGTGCCCGACTGATCCCAGGCCATGTACTTGTTGAAGACGAGCGAATCGACCGGAGTCCACTCGCTGGGTTGATATTCGAGCGCCTGAAAATAAATGGGCAACTTTTTGGGGTCGAGTTCGCGCAGCCGGCTGTTGACTCCCTCTGCATAGGCGACCAGCGCGGCCTTGAGATCGGCGGGAAGCTGATCAGACTTCCATAGCTCCTCGCAGCCGCGGCGGATGCCAAGCTGGCGCATGAGGCGGTCGTTCTCCAACCCGTCGCGGCCGAGCACCTCGGCCGTTGTGCCCGAGGCCTGCCGACGAAACATGTCCATCTGCCAAAGCCGGTCGCGGGCGTGCAGGTAGCCGAGCGCGCGGGCGGCGTCGTCGGCCGTGCTGGCGTAGATATGTGGGTTGCCGTAGGCGTCGAAATAGACCTCGACCTTGTCAGAGAGTCCCGGCAGCCGCGCTTGCTGCTCGGCGGCGACGGCGGTAAGAGAAGCCAGTGACAGCAAGACGGCAGGCAGCCAGCGACACTTTGCTCGCATGGGAAGCACCTTTCGAGAGACCGAGGTTCGCCGCAAAGAAAATAACTGCCTCGCTGCCCCACTGCCAGCAAATAGGAGGCGGTTCATTGCCCGGCGACATTCGGGGAGGCGCCGGGCATCAAGGCCGCAAACGATTGAGCAGCGGCTACTTACGGCAACAACCCAAGCCACCGCGCAGTTGGAAATTGACGGCGCCAATCGACTGCTGATCTTGACCAAAACGCGAATTCTCCTTCTTATCCGCGGCCCTCAAATTGTTATCGCTGGCGGCGGCCGGCGCCTTGTCGCGTGGAGATTCCATGTCTGGCAGTCGACGTACCGGTTTGTTCAAAGGGATCGACTTTCCGTTCGCGACCGCGGCCGCGCTGACGTTGGCGTTCTATTGGTTTATCCATCAAGAACGGATGCGCGGGACGCTGCTGGCGCGCTACACCACCGAACACACGGTGGAGTACGTGATCGTGTCGTTCTTTATCTGGGGCATTACCGACATTGTGTTCCGTCTGGCGTCGTATCCGCGCGAGATCATGGCGCTCAAGCACGAGTGGTTGCCGCATCGCACAGGCCGCGTGGCGGCAAGCGAGGCCACGGCGCTGAAGGCCCAGATTGGCGAGATGCCGCGCTGGCTGCGCGACTCGCGGATGGGCCAGCGTTTGTTGGCCGCGCTGACACATGTGGAGGAGAAAGGCTCGGCCGATGAGTTTGCCGACTATTTGCGCTCGTTGGCGGACGAGGACGACGAGCGCACCTTCACCAACTTTGGACTGGTGCGATTTGTGGCCTGGGTCACGCCGGTCTTGGGCTTCTTGGGCACGGTGGTGCACTTCGGCACCGCGCTGGGTGGTATGTCGGCGGGACAGATCGCCGATCGACTGCCGGAAGTGGTGGGAGGCATCGGCACCGGCTTCAACACCACGACGGCAGCGCTGACGGCGGCCGTGACGATGATGTTCGCCCTCTTCTTGGGAGAGCGGACTGAAAAAGGAATTTTGCGACAGATCGACCGCCGCGTGGAGCGAGAGCTTTTGAACCGCTTCGAGGCGGCGGACGCGAACATAGCCCCGTTCCTGGGGGCGCTGGAGGCGACCAGCAGGGCTTCGATCAGCGCCATCGACACGGCGATCGCTCGACAGTTGACGATCTGGTCGCAGGCGCTGGAGTCGATCCATCAGAAGATGGACGACCGCACCCAGATGCAGGTGCAGTTGTGGGAAGGAAGCCTCGACCGGGTGAGCCAGAAACTGGACGCCGGGGACGCGGAGCGCGAGAAGCGATTTCGTCGCATCCTGGAGACCGTGGAGGCGAACCGGACTGATCATCGAGTGCAACTCAAGAGCACGGTGGATCAACTGCACGCCATCAAGCAAGATTTTGGTCAACTGGCCGAGGCGCTCACTGGCGTGATGCGCGGAGAAGGAAAGCTGGTCGAACTACAGACGCGGCTCTCCGACAACCTGCGACTGCTGCGCGAGACGCAGCAAATCGACGAGGCGGTGCATGGGCTAACGGCTGCGATTCATCTGCTCACCGCCCGCTCGCACACCAAGGACAAAGCGGCATAGCGCGTGAATCTGGCCCACTGGCGCTGGCCAAGCTGGTTGAGGCCGCGCGATCGACGCGGTACATAATAAGGCAGCGCAAGCCTTTTCTCGCGCGCCGACTCCCTCGTACCGGCCCGGTCATGTCGATCATTCGCTGCCCGACTTGCAAGAAGCCCATCGACCCCAAATTGGCGACGGTGCCGTTTTGCAGCGAGCGCTGCCGACAGGTCGACCTGGGGCGCTGGCTGGGTGAGAACTATAGCCTGCCGGTCTACCGCTTGGAGGAGGAGGAAGAAGAATCCTCAGACACGCCGCCAAATGAGGATTGAAACACGAGGTTGGATGCGGACGCTAATTTCCGCCGCGACTTACGTGCTGAAATGAAATTATCATCGGGCGCATGCGCCGGCTAAACCGCGCAAGCGGCGCTCAGCGCAAGCCCTTGTCCCCAAATGGCATTCAACGGCAACTGGTTAGTGCGCACCATGACCCGGCACATTCTCTCTCGACGGGTTCTCTACAAATGCCGAAATCTTGGACGGTTTGTTTTTTTCTTGCTGTGTGGTGCGGCTCGAATTGCCAGGCGCAATCGCGGCCCGACATTTACGATGCTGCGCAATTCGGCGCCGTCGGCGATGGGATCACCGACGTCACCAAGTCCATTCAAAAGGCGCTCGATGCGGCCGGCCGGGCGCGCGGCGGCGTGGTCCTTCTCAACCGTGGCGTGTACTTGTGCCGGGGTTCACTGAATGTGCCCAGCGGCGTGACGCTGCGTGGCGTGTGGGAATCGGTTCCTGCGCACAATGGCATCCGCGACGAGGGCTTGCCCAAGCCGACCGACGACGGCACGACGCTGTTGGTCACGGCGGACGCCGGCAGCGAAAACGGACCGCCGTTCATTACGCTCAACACCAACAGCACGCTCAAGGGGTTGGTGCTCTACTACCCCGATCAAAAGCGGGACGAAGCGCCGCGGCCCTATCCCTGGGCCGTGGCGATGCGGGGCAAGAACCCCGCGCTGCTCGACGTCGAACTACTCAATCCTTACAACGGCATCGACGCCACTCAGAACGAACGGCATTTGATTCGCAACGTTTCGGGCCAACCACTGCGCCGGGGCGTGTTGGTCGACGCAATCTACGACGTCGGCCGCATTGAAAACGTCCACTTCAACCCCTGGTGGAGCATGCACCCCAAGATGCGCGAGTGGCAAATGGCTAACGGCGAGGCGTTTGTCTTTGCTCGCACCGACTGGCAGTATGTGCTCAACACGTTCTGCTTCGGCTACAAGGTGGGGTACAAGTTCGCGCAAAGCAAATCGGGGGTTTGCAACGGCAATTTTTTGGGGATCGGCGCCGACGATTGTTTGCGAGCGGTGCTCGTTGAAAACTGCGCGCCGTTCGGGCTGCTGATTACCAACGGCGAGTTCGTGGCTTTTCACGGCGCCGATCCGACCATGGTGGAAGTCGAGGATACCAACCGCGGCACGGTGCGGTTTGTGAACAGCGCGTTCTGGGGCAAATGCGATCAAATTGCCCGAATCGCCGGCAAAGGCACGGTGGGCTTCGGCGATTGCACCTTCGTGGAATGGGATCGGCCAGGCGATGGTCGCGCGGCGCTCGATGTTCAAAGCGGAACTGTGCTGGTGCGGGGATGCGAGTTCCGGCAGCAAAACGCCGCTCAGGTATCGCTCGGCAAAGCGGTGCGCCGCGCCGTGATTACCGGAAACGTGTTCGCCGGCCCCGAACGAGTCACCAACGCCAGTAGCGGCAATGTGCGCATTGCCGACAATGCTGGGGATCCGCAAGCTGACGAGCCGTGAGACATGGAACTCGCCTTGCTCCCCTGTCTGGCTGACCTATAATCTCTGCGCGTAAGTCTCGTTCGCTCAACGAGATTGGGAGGATTTAGCCATGACCAGCGCTGAGACGCCCGAGACCAATTCTTATCCTGGCCCCGATGTCGAGTGGGCCTCGCAGCCCGACTGGCGCGAGCGGTTCCCGGCACTGCTGTTGTTGCGCGCGCCGCGGGTGGCGCTCGATCCGCGACTATTGGTTGTCGGCGCGCTAGGCCTGTGGCTCACGGTCGTCGGCTGGTGGGCGCTGGGCAATGTCTTTGACGGTGGCGACGATCCGGCAATGACCCAGTTGCAACAGCGACTGGGCTCTGGCGATTGGAGCCTGCGCGCCTCGGCGCCCGAGACGGCTTCGGTGCAGGCGCGAATCCCTGGCGGAGTGGAAGTGGCCGGGACGAGTTACATGCCCGGGGGACGCTGGTTGCCGCTGGAGTTTCTCGGTTCGTGGTCGATGCTCAGCCGGCCGCTGCGGTCGATCTTCGATCCGCAATTGAACGTGGTGGGCTTTACCTACGCCTTGCTTTGCGGCTTATGGACGGTGGCGGTGTGGAGCTATTGCGGCGGGATCATCACCCACATCGCGGCGGTGCGATTGGCGCGCGAAGAGCGTGTGGCGCTGGGCGCGGCGCATCGCCACACGCTAAAGAAGTACGGCGCCTATTTTTGGGCGCCGCTGTTTCCGCTGGTGGGCGTGGCGCTGTTGTCCCTGCCAATCGTGGCGGTCGGCTGGTTGATGCGTTTCGACGCGGGCATCTTGGCGCTGTCGCTGGCGTGGCCACTTTGTCTGGTGGCGGGACTGGTGATGATGGTCTTTCTGGTCGGCTTGGCGTTTGGCTGGCCGCTCATGTGGTCGACGATCAGCGTGGAGGGGACCGACAGCTTTGACGCGCTGTCGCGCACGTACGCCTATGTGTATCAGCGCCCGCTACATTATCTGGGCTACGTGGTGGTGGTTTGCATCTTGGGGCTGTTGGCCTCGGCCGTGGTGACGCTGTTCACCAGCGGCGTCGTGCTGCTCAGCTTGTGGGGGGCAAGCTGGTCGACCGGTGGCGCGCGTATGGCGCAAGTGGTCAGCGAGCTACCGAGCGTGACTGCGCCGCTGGCGTGGTTTGGCCCGACACCGATGGTCGACGCCACTGCGGAGGCGCCCACGTTTAGCGGCGTGGGGCGCGCCGGCGTGGCGGTGCTTGGCTTCTGGGTCGCCTGCGTGCAATATCTGGCATTGGGTTTTGGCGTGTCGTACTTTTGGAGCGCGTCGACCGCCATCTATCTGCTGTTGCGTAAAGAAGTCGACGCCGCCGAGTTGGACGACGTGAAGCTGGAAGGGGAACAAGCGCACTACGGATTGCCGCAATTGCGGCGCGATTCGGTCGGCGTGGCGGCGGTGGCCGAAGACGAAGCAAACGGCGCCGACGAGGCTGACCCAGTGGCGCAAGATCATGTGGCGCGTGAAAACGCGGCCGCCAGCGCCGAGAAAAATGGGGAGTGACCGCCGCGTGATCATCGGCGTACCGAAAGAGATCAAGCGCGACGAGTATCGAGTGGCCATGCTGCCGGTCGGCGTCGAGGAGTTGACGCGGGCTGGCCATCGGGTGCTGGTCGAGGTGGGGGCGGGGCTTGGCTCGGGCATCGCCGACGATCAGTACGCCGCGCAAGGGGCCGAGCTCATCGAACAGGCCACCGAGGTCTTCGCGCGGGCCGAGATGATCGTAAAGGTCAAGGAACCGCTGGCCGCCGAATGGCCCCTGCTGCGGCGCGGGCAGGTTGTGTTCACTTACTTTCATTTCGCGGCCGACCGCACGTTGACCGAGGCGGTGCTGACCAGTGGCGCCGTGGCGGTGGCCTACGAAACGTTGGCCGACGATCAAGGCCGCTTGCCGCTATTGACGCCGATGAGCGAAGTGGCGGGGCGGATGAGCATTCAAGAGGGCGCCAAATATTTGGAACGCCCGCAGATGGGGCGCGGAATATTGCTGGGGGGCGTGCCCGGCGTGGCCCCGGCCAATATCACCGTGCTCGGCGGCGGTGTGGTGGGGGCGAACGCGGCGAAGGTAGCGGCCGGCTTTGGCGCCAATATCGGCCTATTGGACATCAACATGGACCGGCTGCGCTACCTCGATGACATCATGCCGGCGAACGTCGATTGCTTGTACAGCGACCGACATACGATTCGCGAGCAGATTGCCCGCGCCGATCTGGTGATTGGGGCGGTGCTCATCCCAGGGGCGAAGGCGCCGCGACTAATCGACGCCGATGATCTGAAAACGATGAAGCCGGGGGCGGTGATCATCGACGTGGCGATCGACCAGGGAGGCTGCGTGGCCACCAGTCGCCCCACGACGCACAGCGAGCCAACATTCATGGTCGATGGCGTGCTGCACTACTGCGTGACCAACATGCCGGGGGCGGTGGGGCGCACCAGCACCTATGCGCTGTGCAATGTGACGCTGCCGTATGTGCTGCAGATCGCGCGCAGCGGCATCGAGGCGGCGGCCACCGGCTCGCGGGCCATCGCGCGGGCGGTGAATCTGTACGAAGGGCAAATAACCAATCGGGCGGTGGCCGACACGTTCGGGTTGCCGTATCACCCGCGATTCTTGGTGTGAAGTGAAGACAACCGCCGCCGATTTGCCGACGCTGCGCTGGGTGGGAGACAGCGACGGCTGCCTGACACTGATCGACCAGACGCTGCTGCCGACGGAACTGCGCGAGATCGAGTGCCACGACGCGCCCACGGTGTGGGAGGCGATCAAGTCGCTGCGCGTGCGCGGCGCGCCGGCGATCGGCATTGCGGCGGCGTATGGGGTGTGCGTGGCGCTGCGTGGAGCAAGCGACAGCGACGTGTCGGCGCGGCTCGACACGGCCTGCGATTACCTGGCCACCAGCCGGCCGACCGCCGTGAACCTGTTTTGGGCGCTCGACCGCATGCGCGCGGTGGGCAGGTCGATGCAAGGCAAACCGGCGGCGCAGGTCCGCGCGCGACTGCTGGCCGAGGCGCGCGCCATCCATGCAGACGACCAGCGCATCTGCCGCGAGATCGGGCGCATCGGCGCCGAGCTATTGCGCGACGGCCAAGGGGTGCTCACGCACTGCAACGCCGGTGGACTGGCGACGGCCGACTACGGCACGGCGCTGGCGGTGATGTTCGCGGCCGAGGAACAAGGGAAACGGTTGCGAGTGTTCGCCGACGAGACGCGGCCGCTCTTGCAGGGCGCGCGGCTCACGGCCTGGGAACTGCAGCAGCGCGGCATTGACGTGACGCTAATCTGCGATTCGATGGCGGCGCAGGTGATGCGCGAGGGGCGCGTGCAGGCGGTGGTGACCGGCGCCGACCGCATTGCCGCCAACGGAGACACCGCCAACAAGATCGGCACTTACTCGGTGGCGGTGCTGGCCGAGGCGCATGGGATTCCGTTCTATGTGGCGGCGCCGGTGAGCACCTTCGATTTGACGCTCGACAGCGGCGAACAGATCCCGATCGAAGAACGCGACCCGCGCGAGATCACGCACGGTTTTGGGCGCGAGACGGCGCCCCCCGGCGTGAAGGTGTACAACCCGGCGTTCGATGTCACTCCGGCGCGACTGATCGCGGCGATCATCTGCGAGGCGGGGGTGATTCGACCGGTGACCCGGGAACAAATCGCCACGGTCGTTGGCCAGCGCCAGGCGTGAGTCGCTCGCTTTTGCCGCCGCCGGGCGCGCCGCGAGCGGGCAGGGTATAATGGCAGCGGAATGTGCATGGCCTCGCCCCCTGCGTGGGCGGCTGCTTCGCGAGGCGCCCAGACGAGCCGCCCTACGCTTCACGCGGAAAGAATTGCGTGACCGAATCTGGCGGCGACTCGACTGGCGGCAAGGAATTGCCGAAGGACAAAAAGACTTCACAGCCCAGCGCGCCGCCCGATATCGCGGCGCCGAGTTCGGCCAATGAGTCGGCGACCAATGGCCATGCCGACGCGCCGGTCGACGCGCGGCGCATCAGCGACTTGATCGACGAGATCAAGCTTTCGGCAGACAAGCTGGCGAGCGACCACACCAGCCGAGGCGACTTGAAGCTGCTCAGCCGGGCGATACGCGAGCTGCGCTACGCCTTCAAGGTGTTTACGCCGTACCGCACGCGGCGCAAGGTGACGGTGTTTGGATCGGCCCGTACCCGGCCCGATCATCCCACCTACGCGCAGGCCGAGGCGTTTGGCCGAGCGATGGCGGACAAGAAATGGCTGGTGCTGACGGGCGCCGCCAGCGGCATCATGGAGGCGGGGCATCGCGGCGCCGGGCGCGAGAACTCGATGGGGCTGAACATCATGCTCCCCTTCGAGCAGAGCGCCAACCCGGTGATCGCCGGCGACTCGAAGCTGGTGCATATGAAGTATTTCTTCACGCGCAAGCTGATGTTCGTGAAGGAGTGCGACGCGGTGTGCCTGCTGCCAGGCGGCTTTGGCACATTGGACGAAGGCATCGAGGTGCTGACGCTGTTGCAAACCGGCAAGCGCGACATGGCGCCGGTGGTGTTTCTCGACGCGCCGGGAGGGAGTTTTTGGACGGCGTGGAACCAGTACGTGCTCGATTACCTGTTGGCCGACGGCATGATCTCGCGCGAGGATTTGTCGCTCTACAAGATCACCGACAGCGTCGCGGACGCGGTGGACGAGATCATCGGGTTCTATCGCGTGTATCACAGCATGCGCTACGTGCGCAACAAGCTGGTGTTCCGGCTGAAGGCGCCATTGTCCGACAAGCTGCTGGCCGAGATACAAACGGCGTTTGCCGACATTGTGACCGAGGGGACATTCAAGCAAACCGGCGCGCTGCCAGAAGAGCGCGACGAGAAAGAACTGGCGGAGCTGCCGCGCTTGGTGTTTCGCTTCAATCGTCGCAACCTGGGGCGACTGCGACAACTGATCGACGCGATCAACGCCGGCCAGGTCAGCAAGTCGATGATCCGCGGTTAAGGCGCCGCGGGGGGCGCCAGCGTGACCACCTCGGGTTCGGCCCGGCGCAACTGGCCACAAGCGGCGTCGATGCGATCTCCCTTGCGTTGGCGGAACTTGACGTTGATGTTGCCCGCCAGCAACAGATGCCGGAACTCGCGCATGGCCGCGCACGTTGGTGTTTTGTATGGCAGTCCGGCCACTGGGTTATAGGGAATGACGTTCAAGAGGGCCGTCTTGCCGCGCAGCAGTCGGACCAATTGACGGGCGTGCTCGGGGCGATCGTTGATTTCGGACAGCAGCACATACTCAAAGGTCAGTCGCCGGCCGGTGGCGGCAAAATACTCCTCGGCCGCCTCCATGATCGGCGCGATGCCGATGTTCTGGTTGACCGGCACCAGTTGGTTGCGCAGTTCGTCGTTGGGCGCGTGCAGCGAGATCGCCAGGTGATACGGCAAATCCTCGGCGGCGAGGCGGCGGATTCCCTCGGGCAGGCCAACCGTGGAAATGGTGATCCGCCGCGCGCTGATGCCCAGTCCGACGTCGCTGGTGGCGTGCTCGAGGGCAGGGAGCAGGTTCTTGAGGTTGGCCAGCGGCTCTCCCATGCCCATCACCACGATATGGCTGAGTCGTTCATCGGCCGGCAAGAGGCGATTGAGGCGGAGCATTTGCTCGACGATTTCGCCGGTCGACAGGTTGCGTTCGACGCCATCGAGGCCGCTGGCGCAGAAGACGCAACCCATGGCGCAGCCGACCTGGGTGCTGATGCAAATGGTGCGGCGCGGGTCGTCGCGTATCAGCACGCACTCGATGCGTTGGCGATCATGCAAGGCGAACAGCAGCTTTTCGGTGCCGTCTGTGGCGCGGCGCTGGGCGGCGATCTGAGTGGTCCAGAGGCAGGCTTCGGCGGCCAATCGCTCGCGCTCGGCCTTGGAAAGGTCGGTCATTTCGACAAAGTCGCCGGCGCGTCGATGAAAGAGCCAGCGGCGAATCTGGTCTGCCCGAAAGCGCGGAAATTGGCGCTCGGCGAGCCAAGATTGAAGGCCAGCGGGCGAATAATCGAGTAAATGCTGCATGAGGAGCGTCGTTGAGCGTCGGGCGCCAAATTGATTTGAGACTATTATTCTGCGCAGCGGCGGCGAATCCTAGCGGTGTAACGGAGCGTTCAATTGACAATCGCGGCGCGCCGCCATGACAATCGCCCTCAACTGGCGCCTAATCGCGTTGTGGCGCCGGCTGATTTGGCCCCGGCAATACAGGGAAACTGACGACACATGTCGCAAGAATTCGCATCCCAGGCCCCCCCTCCCCTGCCCAACGTCGCGCCGCGCCGTTCGCGGAGCGGAATCTTGTTGGGGATGGGCATTGGCTGCGGCGTGGCCATGCTGTTGTTGTGCGGCGGCGTGGGGGTGTTCGCCATCTACAGCTATCGACTCGCTGAGAGCATGGTGAGCCGTAGCGACGAGCCCGAGGTGATCCGGGCGCGCACGGCCGAGATTGCCGAGATCGACCTGCCGGCCGACTTTCTGCCCGACATGGCGTTTGACATGCGCGTGCCGGTGATTGGTCAGCGGTTGTGGTCGTGGACGGTGTATTCCGACAAGAGCGACGGGGACGAGTACGACAACTTTTTGGTGCTGGGGCAGTTCTATCAGGACGTGAGTCGCAACACGCGCGAGCAATTGATGGCGCGGATTGATCAATCGATTCGCGACCACGAGCACGACACCGACGTGGACGAACAAATCGATGAGGACAAGCAGAGTTCGGAAACGCGCGAACTGACCATTCATGGCGAGCCGGCGGAGTTTATCTTTTCGTCGGCCAAGGGACAGGTGTCGAACGAGAAGTACTGGGTGGTCTCGGGGCAGTTCAAGGGCAAGGAGGGGACCGCCGTCTTGCACGCGCGCGCCAGTGCCGCCAAGTACGACAAGAGCGATCTGGAGCAGATGGTCGAATCGATCCGCTGATCGCGCAAGTGACTGGTGAATTGCCGATTTGACCCGCGCTTTGGCGAAATGCCGCGCGACGATTCGATTCTGGCACGTTCCTTGCTTATTGTGGGTTGCAGGCAATTCGAAGCGCACGGTGTCCGGCGCATCGATCCCCCCATCAGGAGAAGGCACATGCGGAAATACTTAGGCCATTTTTTGATGATTGCCGTGGCGCTTGGCGGTGGCATTGCCGTGGGACAAGCGGCCGACGACAACAACAAGGCGCCGCCGAACAGCACGAGCGAGCCTGCGAGCGCTGCCACCCAGCCTGCGAGCATTGCCGACGAACCAGCGGCTAGCGCGGTGGCGCCGGAACGCGTCGAAGCCGCGGGCCAGGCGCCAGTGTCGCAACCATCGGCGGCTACCGCGGAGAACGCGGACGCCAGCGCAGCCAATCCGGCGACCGATGCAGCTACTGAGACCCCGACAACGAATGGCGCCCAGGCCGATGACGCCACCACCTTCGACTCCGATCTGAGCGCGCGGGGCGCGATGCCCGACTCGAGCACGCGGGCGAAAAGCTCACAAGACAATCAGTGGCGTTATCGCATGTTTCATGGGCGGTGGTGGTATTGGCTGCCGAGCAAGACCTGGGTGGTTTGGAATGGTTCGAGTTGGGTTCCGCCAGACCAGCTCGTGACAACACGCGAGCGCACGTACATTGGCAACTCTGGCTACTATGATGGGCCTTATTACACCGGCTATGGATACCGGTCAGGCTATCGGCCGGGGCCCAATTATTACTATGGCCCAGGTAGCTATTACAACTACAGCCCCAATGGCTATTACAACTTTGGGCCGTACACCAGCGGCGGCTACTACAACGGCACGTGGGGGACCGGGTATCGGGGCTACAACTACGGTCCTGGTTTCGGCGGCTTCAACTACGGCGGGTTGGGCGCTGGCATGGGGGGTTCGACGTTTGGCGGCGGGATCGGCGTGGGGATCGGCGCTGGCATGGGGAGTTTCTAGGGATCGCAAGTAGCGAGTTAGCCGTCAGGGGAAGAAAGCCGTCGGAGCTTTCTTCCCTCTCGCCGCGAGCGCAACTACGACGCCGCGGCTAGCAGCCCGGCGAATATGTCACCGGGCGACAAGCCGGCAAGGCAATTTGAAAGTGTCGATTGCGCGCGGGCGTTAGCCTGTCTTGCGCGGCAAGCGAAACGCGATAAATCGATCGCGCTGCACTTCTTCGGTGGCCAAGCGAGTTCGCGCTTTGAGCAGGTCGCTGCGCGTAATGATGCCGAGCAGTTGATCCGGGGCGTCTTGCGACACCACCATCAGGCGGCCAACGCCCGCTTGCGCCATGCGCAGCGCGGCGGTGCGGCACGTTTCCCAGGGATAGGCCACAATCGGCTGCCGCCGGATCAAGTCGTACGCGATGATCGGATCGATGGCCGCGTTGTCGTCCGCCGACCGCGCGGCATGTCGCGCCAGCCAATGGTCCAATAAGTCTCGTTTGGTGACCAGCCCCAGCAAGCGGCCATCGGCGTCTTGAACGGGATAACTCTGATGCTTGTAGATGCTGCCACCGGCGAAATACTGCGAGAGCAACTCGTCGATGGGTAGCGACGCGGGGACCATGACCACATCGGCCGTCATGACTTCGCCAACGGACAACGTCTCCAAGGGATCGACGGAGTACTCGCGGCTGACGTGATAACCTCGGCGCGCGATCTTCTCGGTCAAGATCGACCGTTTCATGACCAGCGCCGAAAAGGTGTAGGCCGTGATCGAGGCCAAAAGCAGCGCCGGCAAGGCGGCAATGTCGTAAGTCAATTCAATGGCGAACGCGACGGCGGTCAACGGCGCCCGCATCGTGCCGCCTAGCACCGCCGCCATGCTGATGAGCGGCCACAACGCCTTGTCGTTGCCTGGCAGAAAGCCCGCTTCGATCGCGCCGAGCGCGCCCCCCATCATGAGCAATGGCGCCAGCACGCCGCCGGAGGTGCCCGAGCCAAGCGATATCGACCAGATCAGGGCCTTCACCACGATCAAGGTGATCAGCAGCCGGGGAACATAATTTCCGCGCAGCAGGTCTTCGATGACGTCGTAGCCGACCCCCAGCGCGCGCGGTTGAAAGTAGCCGCCAATCCCCACGACCAGGCCGCCGATCATGGGCCACCACATCCAATGAATTGGCAACCGGGCGAACGCGTCTTCCGCGCCGTAGACGGCGATCGTGAGCAGCATCGACAACACCCCGGCCATTAAGCCGACAAAGGCCGCCGCCAACAACACATCGGCGGACAACTGCCCATGCGCGGTCACCGGAAACAAGGGGCCCGGGCCCAACAGGTAGGGGCGCAGCAAGGCGGCCGCGATGCTGGCCAGCGCGACCGGCGCCAGGCTGCGCGGCCGCCATTCGAATAGCAACAGCTCGACAGCCAGCAGCACCGCCGCCAAGGGCGTGGCAAATGTCGCCGACATGCCCGCCGCGGCGCCGGCCACGAGCAGGGTCTTGCGCTCGGCGGAGGTCATGCTGAAGGCTTGCGCGATGATCGAACCGGCGGCGCCGCCGGTCATAATGATCGGGCCTTCGGCGCCAAAGGGACCGCCCGAGCCAATCGAGATCGCGGACGAAATCGGCTTGAGCACGGCCACCTTGGGCTTCATGCGGCTTTGGCCGATGAGAATGGCTTCCATCGCCTCGGGAATGCCGTGGCCGCGAATCTGACTGGAGCCATAACGGGCCATGAGCCCAATGATCAATCCGCCGATCGCCGGGACAAACACGAATCTCCAATCGGCGGCCGCTGCGGCCGGCGAGCGGATCACGCCAGAAAATTCGTGATAATAAAACAGGTTGGTGAAGAGCGCGATCAGCCAGAGGAGCGCGACGGCGAAGCAGGCGCCAATGGCGCCGACGACGATCGCGAGCAACGCGATCCAGAGCAATCGCAATTGGGCCGAGAAATCCCCTTTGTGTTTTTCGATCGGCAGGGTCTTCGTCATTCGACTGACAACCTTCAATCGCTGACGAAGCGCGCCAGCCACCCGGAATTCGCCCCGCTCACCGCGCCAACAGGAATCGCGTCAGTTACCAGCGACTGCCGCGGCGGCGCCATCCTGCCCCAAGCCCCTGATTTCCCCCGCAGTCAGAATAATCAATTGTCGCCGCATGACAAGGCGAACCTGCGTTCGGCATGTCTTCCAACTGCCGCGGCGCGCCTCGTCTGGCGCGCTCGGTGACTGGCGGTTGATTAGTTCGTGGGTGCTACTTACGGAGTTTGCGCGAATGCGCCGCAGGCCGAGATTTGTAGCTCGCCCTGCACGCGGCGCACGATCAGGCAACTGGCGCCATGGCGCTTGGCCAATTCAATTCCCTGATCGGGAGGCAAGACGCCGATGGCGGTGTCGAGACTGTCGGCGGTGAGGCAATCCGCGGCCATGATCGTGACGCTGGTGGGAGTCGTCACACCAAGCCCGGTCTTGGGATCGACGATGTGCGAATAGCGAACGCCGCCAATCTCAACGTGCTGCTCGGCGTCGCCGGCTGTGGTGATGGCGCCGTTGACGACCGGCACGATAGCGCCATGATGCGCCTCGCCCGTCAGCGTTTCGATGCGCACGCGCCAAGCCGCTTGGCCGGGGGGTGGATCGCCGCAGCGAATGTCGCCGCTGGCATCGACCATCGCCTTTGTAAAACCATTCTCACGCAAGATGCGTAGCGCCTCGTCGACGGCGTAGCCCGCCGCAATGCCGCCGAGGTCAAGCTGCATGCCGTGCCGCGCGAGCAGCGCGGTTAGCGTTGACTCGTCGAGCTTCAGGTGTTGGTGGCCCGTCGCGGCCAGAGCCTCTTGAAGCCGCTCGGGCGATGGCAACTCGCGCTGACGGCGCGAACGGCGCCAAAGCCGCACCAACGGGCCAACGGTGACATCGAAGGCGCCGCCGGTTTCCCGCGCTAGTTGCTGCGATCGCGAGAGAACCAGCCAGAGATCGCCGCTGATCTTGACCGACTGATCGCTGCCCGCAGTCGCTGATAACCTCGATAGCTCGCTGTTGCGATCGTAGTCGCTCATGATGCGATTCAGAGCATCGACGCGGGCAAAAGCGGTGTCGGCGGCCCGCTTTGCGGCGTCGGCGTCGGCAGCGTAAAATGTCAGCCGAAAGTCCATGCCCATGAGAACCTGGGAGTACTCATGGCGCCGCAGATTTTGCTCTTCCGCGCCGGCCCATTGGGCTGGTCCCGCCAGCGTGGCGAACCAGGTCGCCGCCGAGATCACGATCCACGCCCGTCTCACCAGAGAGTCCCCGTCGTTATGCACCGAACTTGCCCCCTATCGATTTCGCTGTTCGCTCATCGTTCCAGACTAGTCGCGCCGCACTGGCTTCGCCACGTCGCGGCGATCGCCTGTTGCGGCCTGCTGTTGCCAGCCATCGCGGCGGCGCGCGACCCCAACCCGGCTGCCGAGGCGAAGACCGAAACCGAGATGAAGCCATACACCGAGGAGATCTCGGGCACCACGGTGACCTTTGAGATGCTGCCGATCCGCGGCGGCGTGTTCACAATGGGAAGCCCCGACAGCGAGCCCGAACGCAGCGCCGACGAGGGACCGCAGCATCCGGTCGAGCTCAAGCCGTTTTGGATGGGCAAGTGCGAGGTGACATGGGACCAGTACGAGATTTGGACATTCAATCTCGACATTCAGCGCCGCAAGGTGATCGGCATCGAGCCAACGCCGCTCGACAAACTGGCCGACGCCGTGACACGCCCCACCAAGCCATACACCGACATGACCTTTGGCATGGGCAAGGAGGGCTACCCAGCGATCTGCATGACGCAGTGGGCGGCCAAGAACTACTGCGCATGGCTGAGCGCCAAGACAGGCCACTACTACCGGTTGCCGACCGAAGCGGAGTGGGAATACGCCTGCCGCGCGGGGACCACGACGGCGTATTCGTTTGGCGACGACGCGGCCGATCTGGACGCTTACGCCTGGTTCTACGACAACAGCGAAGACCAGTATCAACCGGTGGGAAAGAAGAAGCCCAATCCGTGGGGCCTGCACGACATGCACGGCAACGTGGCCGAGTGGTGTCTGGACGCGTACGACGCGCACTTTTACGCGCAGTTTCCGACCGACAAACCAACCTTGAATCCGTACAACCCACCGAAGAAGCCCTATCCGCATGTGGTGCGTGGCGGATCATGGGACGACGATCCACCGCGACTGCGCAGCGCCGCGCGGCGGGCCTCGGACAAAACCTGGAAGATGCAAGACCCGCAGATTCCGCAAAGCATCTGGTACTTCACCGATGCGTTGTTCGCGGGCTTTCGGGTGGTGCGTCCGCTGACGGAAGACACCGCGGAGCAAAAGGCCGCCTACATGGCGGAAGGGACGCACAAGGAGTAGAGGGTGGCGGGCGTCCATGGACATGGCGCATCATCCTCCGCAACTCCGGCCACCAGAGTAGTTGTCGCACAAGCTTAAGATTGGCCCGCGCAGCCACTCCATTGGGGGGCGAGAGCCCTTCTAAACCCCCCATCCAAAATTTGTCATCCCCCCTGCTCACACGGTATGCTGCTCTCTTGGGCGGCGGGCGCGGCGGAAGCGTGGCTCGTTGTCTGGCCTACCTAACAGCAACCCTGTGCGGAGTCACCGTATGAGTTCTCCAGCCGATAGCTCGGCCCATCGCCGCGACTTTCTCAAAACATCTAGCGTGGCCGCCGCGGCGGTCGCCGCCGGTTCGCTTTCGATCGCGCGCAGCGCGCACGCCGCCGGCGCCGACCAGATCAAGATCGGCCTGATCGGTTGCGGCGGACGCGGCACCGGCGCCGCCTCGCAGGCGCTGCACACCGCCGGCGACGTCAAGCTGGTGGCGATGGGGGACGCCTTCGCCGATCGCCTGGAAAGCAGCCTCAACGAACTGAACAAAGACGAGGCGCTGAAGGGGCGGATCGAAGTGCCGCAAGATCGCCGTTTCACTGGCTTCGACGCCTACAAGCAGGTGCTCGATTCCGGGGTCGATCTGGTGGTGTTGGCCACTCCGCCCGGTTTTCGGCCGATTCACTTCGCGGCCGCGATCGACGCCGGCAAGCACGTCTTCATGGAGAAGCCGGTGGCGGTCGACGCGCCGGGCGTTCGCGCCGTGCTGGAAGCGACGCGCAAGGCCAAGGAGAAGAACCTGGGCGTCGGCGTGGGCCTGCAACGCCATCACCAGAACAGCTACATCGAAACGATCAAGCGCTTGCAGGACGGGGCGATTGGCGACATGGTCGCCGCCCGCGTTTATTGGAACGGCGCCGGGTTGTGGGTGCATCCGCGCAAGCCGGAGCAGACCGAGATGGAGTACCAGATGCGCAACTGGTACTACTTCAACTGGCTGTGCGGCGACCATATCGTGGAGCAGCACATCCACAACATGGACGTCATCAACTGGCTCAAGGGCAAATACCCGGTGCGGGCCCAAGGGATGGGGGGCCGGCAGGTGCGGACCGGCGCCGACTTCGGCGAGATCTACGATCATCACGCCGTGGAGTTTGAATACGACGACGGCAGCCGCATGTTCAGCTACTGCCGCCACATCCCCGGCTGTTGGGACTCGGTGACCGAGCATGTGCATGGCACCAAGGGAACCGCCGACATCAGCGCGGGCGTGATCAAGACCAAGGACGAAAAGCCGTGGCGCTACCGCGGCGAGGGGCACAACCCCTATCAGACGGAGCACGACGACCTGTTCGCCAGTATTCGCGCCGGCGCGCCGTTGAACGAAGGCGAGATGGGCGCCATGAGCACCATGACCGCGATCTTGGGTCGCATGTGCACCTACTCCGGCAAAATGCTGCGCTGGGAAGACGCGCTGAACAGCCAAATTTCGCTGGCGCCGGCGGAGTACGCGTTCAATGCCAGTCCGCCCGTGCCGGCGGTGGCGGTGCCGGGCCAGACCAAGGTGGTTTGATCGCGCGAGCGTTTGCCCGTCGCGGCAAGTAAGATTGACGCCGGTTCGTTCGTTGAGCGAGCCGGCGTCTTTTTATTTACCTCCGTGGTTAACGCATCATGTCGCGCGACATGACCAGCGAGCGGCTGGCACAGCTAGATCCGACCGACGCCAACTATGCTGTGCGCGCAGTGGAGATCATCCTCGACGCCGGGTTGGCGGCCGGCGCCACCGATTTGCATTTGCGCCCAACGCTGGCGGGGCTGGAATGGCGCTGGCGGGTGGATGGCGTGCTGCACGACGTGGCGACCCTGCCGCGCGCGGTGGCGCCAAACATCATCGCGCGGCTCAAGGTGCTGGCGGGCTTGTTGACGTATCACACCGACACGCCGCAAGAGGGGCGCATCCGCTGGCGCGACGCCACGGTCGAGATGCGCTTGAGCACGCTGCCAACCTTGCATGGCGAGAAGGGTGTGGTGCGGCTGTTTCCGGCCGGCGGACAGTTTCAATACCTCGACGAGTTGCAATTTCCGGCCGATGTGACGGCGCGACTGGGCGAACTGCTGGCCGAAACGAGCGGCGCCCTGCTGCTCACCGGGCCGGCGGGGGCCGGCAAGACGACGACCGCCTACGCCGCGCTGCGCGAGATCGCCCGCCGAGCGCCGCAGCGGGCGATCGCCTCGCTCGAAGACCCGATCGAGGTGGAACTGGCGGGCGTGGCCCAGTCGCAAGTGAACGAGGCGGCCGGCTTCGATCTGGCGACCGGGCTCAAGTATCTGTTGCGCCAAGATCCCGAGGTGATCTTGGTGAGCGAGGTGCGCGATCGCGGCACGGCGGAGACGGTGTTTCAGGCGGCGCTGACCGGGCATCTGGTGATCAGCACGTTCCACGCGGCCAGCGCGGCGGCGGCGATCAGTCGTCTTGCGGACATGGGGATCGAGCCGTATTTGTTGCGCAGCGGGGTACTGGGGGTGTTGCATCTGCGGCTGTTGCGCCGGCTGTGCGAGTGCGCAGGCGAGAGCGTGGACGCCGCTGATCGACTCGGTTTTGAGGTCTCGCCGGTGAGGGTCGCCCGTGGCTGCGAGCGGTGCCACGGCAGCGGATACCGGGGGCGGCTGCCGATTGTCGAACTGTTGACCGTGGAGGCCGACGACGTGAGCCGCGCGGTCCTCGACCGCCAGGAGGCGCGGGTGCTGGAGGCGCGGGCTGTGGCGGCCGGCATGACCAGCCGCTGGGAGCGGGCGCGGCAGGCAATTGCCGCGGGATGGACCAGCGCGGCCGAGGCGCGGCGAGTTTTTGGTTTTTCGCGATAACTTGCGCGCAAATCGCTTTACAGTGCGCGCAGAACGCTTTACTGTGCGCGCGGGCGCTCGCAGTGAGGCGGCGCACATGTGCAGCGCATTTGAGGCCAGTAAATGGCAGGTACAGGCCAAGAGACGGTCGCAGCGACGCCAGAGCAGTTGGCGGCGCTATGCGACGAAATGGCGGCGATGGTGCGGGCCGGATTGCCGCTCGACACCGGCCTGGCCGACGGCGCGACGGAGATGCCGCGCTTGACGGGGCGTGGGCTGCGGCTGGTGGCCGATCGACTGGCGCGCGGAGAACCGCTGGAAGCCGCGGTGACCTCGATCGGCGGGCCACTGGCGCCGCTCTTAAGAGCGGTGGTGGCGGCGGGCCAGCGCGCGGGACGGTTGCCGGCAGCATTAGAGGAGTTGGCCAACTTGGCGCTGTTGCAGGCCGAACTCAAGCGGATCAGCGTATACGCCTGGATTTATCCGCTGGTGGTGCTGGCAGCGGCGGCGGCGGTCATGGCGCTGTTTGCGGTGGGGGTGCTGAATCCGATTCGCGAAGGTTTTTATGAACTGCGCGCCAGCGGCACGCGCGGAACGAACTTGTTGCTGGGGCTGGCGCAGTGGCCGGTGTGGGTTTGGCCGTTGGCGGCGCTAGTGTTTGCGATCGCGGCGGCGGTCGTCACGCGCTGGCTGCTGCGCCCAGCGCGGACGCGAGACGAGGCTACGGCCTGGCGTCCCTACAGGCGCTTGATGGTCGATGCCGAGACCGCCGGCTTGGCCGGGCTGTTGGGCCTGCTGATCGAGCAGCGCGTGCCGCTGCCCGACGCGCTACGGCTGAGTGGCGAATCGACCCAGGGCAACGCGGGCCGGGCGGCGCGAGCGCTCGCCGACTCGGTGGAGCGCGGCGAGCCGTTGCCTCAGGCGGCCGGCGCTTCGCGGTTGCCGGCGGCGCTGCGATTCGCGCTGGTGGCGGCCAGCGGGCCGGCGCTGGCGACCGCGCTGGCGCAGGTGAGCGAAACCTATCGCGATCGGGCGCGCTGGCGCGCGAATCGGCTGCGCGCCACGCTGCCGGTGACGCTGGTATTCGTTGTGGGCGGGACCGCTACCATGATCTGCGGAGTGACGCTGTTCTATCCCTGGGCCACGTTGCTGCGCCAGTTGGGAAGCGCGGTGTCGCAATGACCGAGCACAATCGATCGGCGACAAACGGCGACGCCTCGTTAACTGGCAGCGAGGAAAAACTGTTGGGCGGGCAGTTGACCGCGCTGGTGGGGGGCGTGCTGCCGCTGGTTGGCGCGCTCCACGCGATGGCAGAAGAATCGGCGCGGCCTCGATTGGCGGGCGCGCTGGCGCGGGTGGCCGATCGCGTGCAGCGCGGCGCGGCGCTGGACGACGCGCTCGCTGCCGAACGCGGCGTGCCAAGACCGCTGCGAGCGGCGCTGATCGAGACCGCGCGCCGCGGCGACGCGCAAGCATGGTTAGGTTACCTCGACTATGAGCGGCGGCTGGACCAACTGGGACGTGAGGCGCGGCTGGCCGTGTTTTACCCGGCCTGCGTCTTAACGCTATTGACGATTGTGATCTTCTTGTTTCTCAGCGTGTTTGCCCAACCGAACGACGCGTTTTTTCAGGACTTCGACGTGGAGGTTCCGCTGGCAACTCAATTGTTCGTGCTGGCCGGCAGGCATGTGTGGCAAATTGCAGTCGCCGCGTTCGTCTCCGCTGTAGCGGGCGCCGCCATTTGGCGCTGGATACTGCCGGACGAGACGAAGCATCGACTCTACAAACGGACGCCGCTGTTTGGCGGATTATGGCGTTTTAGAACTTTGGCGGGCTGGTCGCGGCTGATGTCGGTGCTGATCGACGCCAGGACACGGCTCGACGAGGCCTTGCGCACCGCCGGGCAAGCGGCGCTCGACGTGGAATTGGGCGCGGCCAGCCTGCGGGCGGCCGACGTGGTGGAAACCGGGCAGCCCCTGTCGGCCGCGCTCGCCACGGAGCCGGCCTTTCCGGCGAGCCTGGCGCCGATGGTCGGCTGGGGAGAAAGCGAGCGACAACTGTCCGAATCGCTGCGGGCAGCGGCCGATCTGTTCGAGACGCGGGCACGACGGCAGGTATCGCTGGTGGAGGTGGTGTTGCCGGCGATCGCCTTCTTGATGGTGGTGTGGTGCGTAGTGGTGATTTTGACGGCGACGGTGATGCCGTTGTATTGGCTTATCGAAGCGTTGTCGTAGGATCAGCATGGCGGAATCGATTGTCAAAAGCATTGCCGGGATCGTAATTTTTGGCGCGGCGCTGCTGGTCGCGGCGCGACTGTTGCAGCGGCGCGGCGAGCCGGTCAGCCTGATGGGATTTCTGATGCGGGTGGCGGGGTGGACGCTGATCGCCTCGGCGGCGGTCACCATTCTGGCGAGCACGCTGCAGGTGGCTGGCTCGATCTTGTTGTGGATGTGCAGCTTCGCGGTGCTGATGATGGTCGCCAACCGCGTGGGCCGAGCGCGGCGCGACATGGTATTGAACGTCATCGCCACCACGGTGGAAAAGCGGATGCCGCTGGAACGAGTGCTCCGCGCGCTGGCGACGGAGACGCGCGGCCAAACCCGGGCCAGACTGGTGGCGTTGGTCGGCTTGTTGGAGCGGGGAGTGGACCTGCCGGAGGCGCTAGTCAAAACGCCAAGGCTGGTGCCGCAAGAGGCTGTCGCCGCAGCGCGGATTGGACGGGAGACGGGCCAGATGGGAAGGGCGCTGCGCGAGGCGGCGCAGCAACGGACACAAGCCGCGCCGCTGTGGGCGCCGCTGACTAGCCGAATCCTCTGGTTGTTTTGGAGCTCGCTGCTGTTGGTCAATGTGACCGGCGGGTTTGTGCGATTCCTGTTGCCGAAGTTTGAGCTGATTTTCGCTGATTTTGGCATTGAAATGCCGCTGATCGCACAGCGGATGATCGATTGGAGCGGCAATGTTTGGATTCAGATGACGATCAGCCAGGTGCTGGTGATCTGCGCGCTGGTGTTTCTGTATTCCGTGGTTGCCTACATCGGCTGGGCGCCGTGGCCGGCTACGCTCTTGACGCTTGGGACAGGTGGATCGCGCGGCGTGCTCTTAAGGCAACTAGCGCTGGCGGCCGAAAGCCAGCGACCATTGCCGATCTGCCTGGAGACCGTGGCGGCGACTCGGCCACCTTGGGCACGGCGCCGCTTGCGCGCGGCCGCGCAATCGCTGGCGGCGGGATCGCCATTGGGAGATAGCCTCGCGCGGCATCGCCTGTTCAGTCTGCGCGACGGACAGTTGTTGATGGCTGCCGAGCGAGCGGGCAATCTGCCGTGGGCGCTACGCGCCTTGGCCGATAGCTCCGAGCGGCGCATGGGCTACCGATTGCAGTCGCTTGGGCAGGTGCTGGTACCGCTGGTCGTGGTGCTGTTTGGGGTGCTGGTGGCGATCATCGCGCTGGCCTGTTACTTGCCGCTGATCAAGTTGATTGAGAGTTTGGTTCCATGATTGCAGTTGGTCGCAACACGAACCGCGCAGCGCGGCGCCGAGGCTATATGATGCTGGAAGTCGGCGCGGCGGTGGTGATCGCCGGCGCGGCGCTGGCGCTGGCCACGCAATGCGCCCGGCTGTGGTCGGTGGAAGCTCGGCTGTCGCGGCAGGAGCAGATCGCGCGCCAGGAGGCGAGCAATCTACTGGAATTGGCCACAGCGCGATTGGCGGCGGGCTTGCCGCTGGCCGAGGCGCCAACCGTTGCCCGCGCCGGGCTGGCCGGCGCAGCGGCGCGGCTGGCGCGCGACGATCAAGAGGGACTGGCGCGGCTGACGGCCACGGTGATTTGGAAAACGCCGCGCGGCAACGAGCGACAGGTGGCGCTGACGGCGTGGACACGGATTGGAGCCCCCTCGCCATGAAGCGCACTGGCACATCGCTCATTGAGATGATCGCCACCATGGCGGTTGGCAGCATCCTCACCGGTTTGACCGCCATGGCGATCGCGCTTGTGCTACGGGGGACCAGCGGCGCGCGGGAGCGAATCGATGGTATGCGCACGCTCGATCGGCTGGAATCGCAATTTCGGACCGATGCGCACGCGGCGAGTGAAGCCAGCGAGCAGACGGGCGGGCTGATGCTGACGTTGGCCGACCGGCAGATCGAATATCGCGCCACGCAGGACCGGCTCGAGCGCGAGGAGCAGCAAGCCGGCGCCACGATCGCGCGCGAGTCGTTTCGGTTGCCGCGCGGCGCGGAAGCAAGGTTTGAGCTATTCAGCGACGAGGCCGGCCGATGGGCGCAATTGACCGTGGCGCCGCCGGGTGAACTGGCAATGCCAGCGGCGGCCGACGCGCCCACGCTGCGCGCGGTGGCCGTGCTACGCTCTGACCGCAAGGCCAAGCCATGACGAGCAGTCATACAACACGCAACCGGCGCGGCGCGATGACGTTGATCGTGCTGTTGGCGCTGGCGGTCGTGATGCTCCTATCAGCGGCGCTGGTGCGGGCCGTGGCCATCGATCGCAGCGCCGCTCGCGAAGCCGCGCGACGCAGTCAGGCCGAGTGGCTGGCCTACTCGGCCTGCCAGCGGGCAATCAGCATGCTCGCGCGCGATCCGGCCTACAGCGGCGAGACATGGGACATCGGCGCCAATGAATTGGGGCAGGCTGACGGGGCGCGCGTGGAGATTGTCGTCGAACCGATCGCGGAACAACCAACAGCGCGGCGCGTGCGGGCGCGCGCGATTTTTCCGGCGGAGGGGGACCGGTCGGCGGTCCGCCAGCAAACGCTTATTTATCAGATTCCTGACAGCGAGGAGGCATCGCAATGACTCGCAGTTACACGGCATCGCCTGGCCGCCGATCTACCGACGGCGGTTTCACGCTGGTGGAGTTGCTGGTGGTGATGGCGATCATCGGCATCTTGATCGCAATGTTGTTGCCAGCGGTGAACGCGGCGCGCGAGGCGGCGCGGCGCGTCTCCTGCGCGAATAACCTGATGCAAGTCTCGATCGGACTGGCGAATTACGAAGCGACGTTTGAGATGTTGCCGCCGGGCACGATTGAGCCGCAGGGGCCGATTCAAAGCGTGGCCACCGGGTATCACATGGGTTGGATCGTGCAGATCTTGCCGCAGCTTGACGAGCGAAACGTGTTCGCGCATGTCGACTTCGCGGCCAGCGTGTACCACAAAAAAAACGACCACGTGGCGAGCCTGACGCTGCCGGTGCTGAACTGCCCCTCGGAGCGGCGCAACCAATCGGATTTGGGGCGTGGGATCAGCAGTTACGCCGGCTGTCATCACGATATCGAGGCGCCGATCGACGTGAACAACAACGGCGTGTTGTTCCTGAACAGCCATGTGCGGCTGGCCGAAGTGACCGATGGGCTGTCGCACACGATCTTCGTGGGGGAAAAGCGCGCGGACGCCAAAGACTTGGGTTGGATGTCGGGCACGCGGGCCACACTGCGCAACACCGGCACGGCGATTAACGGCACGCCGGTGCAAGAGCCCGCGGGTTCGGCCTTTAGTTTGGGTCCGGCGGTAAGTGGCGTGAACGCAGCGCCGGAGGAAGCAGAGGGAGAAGGCGATGGTGACGGGAGCGGCGCAGCCCCGGCGGGGGGACCGCCTTACAACAACCCACTGTATGTGGGTGGCTTCGGCAGTCAGCACCCGGGGGGCGCCAACATCGCGTGGGGGGATGGGTCGGTGTATTTCCTGAGCGACTCGATTTCGCTGCCCGTGTTGCAACAACTGGGTCATCGGGCCGACGGCGGGTTGCCGCCGGGGATTCGATGACCGCCCGAGTTCAATGACTGGCCACCGCGCGCACGCGAGGCGCGGGGCGCTCGATTGCGACCGAATCGGAGTCGGCCTGCTTTTTGCCGCGGAGTTTGATTTCCAAGGTTTGATAGTTGATTTCGACGTGTCCGCCCGCCGCTTCGTGCTGCACGGCCCAGCTCTCCAAGAGTTGGGCGCAGGCGTGATCGACATAGGAGAGCCGTTCGAGATTGACCGTGACGGTCGTTCCGGGCTCGATGTTTTCGAGCGCGCCGGCCAGGCGTGGCAACCGCAAAAAGGTGGCGTTGCCACGGATGCCGACTTCGATGCGCTGGTTGGAATTGTCGTGCCGCACCTTGATTTGCATACGCGTGACAATCCACAAGATGCGGATGGCGGACAGCACCACGCCAATCGCCACGCCGGTGAGCAGGTCTTCGATCACGATGCCCGCGACCGTGGCGAGATAAATGAGCACCTCGGCGCGGCCTTGCTTCCAGAGACCGGTGATCGCGTGGAGATTGACGAGTCGCACGCCGGTATAGACCAGCACTGCGGCCAGAGCGGCCTGCGGCACCAGTTCCAAAAGTCCAGGAAACGCGGCGACCAAGAGCAACAGCCAGACGCCATGCAGCATGGCGGATAGCCGCGTCTTGGCGCCAGCCTGCACGTTGGTGGCGCTGCGCACAATAACGCCGGTGATCGGCAGGCCGCCCAATAGCCCGGACAAGAAGTTGCCGACCCCTTGGGCGGCCAGTTCGCGATCGTAGCGAGTGCGCGGCCCGGTGTGCAATTGATCGACGGCCGTGGCGCAGAGCAACGTCTCGGCGCTGGCGACAAAGGCGATGGCAACGCTGGTCAGCAACAGCGAGTAGTCCAAAACTTGAGGCGCCGCCAAGGGATTGAGCAGCGTGAGGCCTTCGGCCAAACCGCCATGAAACTGCACGTAGCTGATTTTCCAGCCGCCCCAATTGGCGATGGCCGCGGCGGTGGCCACTGCCACCAGCGGCGCCGGCAGATAGCGGAGCTTCTTCCAGGGCAGGCGCGACCACAGCAGGATGACGCCAATGGTGATGACGCCGATCCGCGCGGCGCGGTGATGCTGCGAATCGTCGAGCGGATACAGCCCTTTTTCGATCGCTTGCGGAATCGAGAGCAGGTAATCGAGTCCGTGGGCGCGTTTGGTGGGGTCGTCGACCATGAGATGGATTTGCGTGGCGACGATCAGAATGCCGATGCCGGCCAGCATGCCGTCGATTACGGCTGGGGACACGGCGCGAAACCATTGTCCCAGCCGCAACCAACCGGCGGCAAGTTGCATGAGACCCGCCAGCGTGACAGCCACCGACAGCGCGAGCATGCCGCGCTGCAAACTGAATTGGCCGTCGACCGTGCCGTAGCGGGCGAGCACTTCGATCACGATGACGATCAGGCCGGCGGCGGGGCCGCTGACCTGCAAGGGGGCGCCGCCGATCGCGCCGACCACGATGCCGCCGATCACGCCAGCCACTAGGCCGGCTGACATGGGCGCGCCGACGGCGAGCGCAATGCCCATGCAGAGCGGCAAAGCGACGAGCGTCACGACGACCGACGCCAGAAGATCGCTGCCGAGCGTTTGTCGCCAACTCAGGAGTGGGGATCTTTGATTTGTGCTGTGCATATTCATCGACTTTCTGGGCTGAAATGAGTTGGCTTAGATGGCGTCGGCGGTCACGGCCCGTTCGGCCACGACCCGTTCGGCTACGGCGGTTTCGCCAATCGGCAAGAACTGCTCGCCGGCGGCGTCGTAAGCAAAGATGTCGCCGGTCTCGATCTTGTACACCCAACCGTGCAGGTTCAGTTCTCCGCGCGCGATGGCGGCGACCAATGCGGGATGGGAGCGCAAGTGCTCGAGTTGCACCAGCACGTTCTCTTGCACGGCGACGTTCAACAGCGCCTCGCCCGACAGATGACTGTAGTTTTCGCGCATGATGCGCTTGGTGGCTTCTGCGTGGCCCAGCCAATCGCGCACGCTTGGCAGCTTGTCTGCCTGCGCCGGATCGAGCAGCGCCCGCACGGCGCCACAGTGCGAATGTCCACAGATGATCAAATCGCGAATGCCGAGCACGCCGACGGCGTATTCCAGGGCGGCGGCCACGCTGTCGCCGGTGATGGCCGGATGGTAGGCCGGAACGATGTTGCCAATATTGCGGATCACGAACAGATCGCCCGGCTCGGTTTGCGTGATGAGCGTGGGGTCGATGCGGGAGTCGCAGCAGGTGACAAAGACCGCTTGAGGACGCTGGCCCTTGGCCAGGTCGGCAAAGAGTTCGCGGCGGGCGAGAAAGGCGTTATTTTGAAAGCGATGAATACCGCGCAGCAGTTGGCGCATGAAGGATTTCCTCTCGCAGCAGTGACGACAGCAGCCGTCAGGAAGTGACCCAAATCGCGCCAAGACAGCACGGCGGCGTATGGCGCGAGACAATCGAGTCTGGCGAGAGGAGGGCTAACAGCGCAGTGTGGCGCCGCACCCGTTGAGATTGTCGGGAATCAGCGTGCTGGCGACGCGAGTCGCTCCGCGACGCATGCCGCGGGCCTGTGGCGCCACGCGGACCGACGCCACCGGATTGGGGATGGCGCAAGAGCGCTGCGAGAGCAGGCTGCGGACGACGCACACAGCCTCTTCCACCTCGGAGCGCTGCTCTTCCTCGGCCTGGCTGCCAGCGTAGCGGCCGAGCGGGCCCTGGAGATTGGTGGGCAGGCCGATCGCAACAAAGCACGACACGAAGACGCCGATGCGGCTGGCGACAGCCACGGCGTTACGCAGACGCGAGCAAGTTGCGGAGAGATTCAACATCCAACAAAAGCCTACCCTGAAGACCCTACGACCGCCAATTTTAGACAGCCGCTCCCCCAGCGGGCAATTGCGCATTTCACCACTTTTTTCGGTTACGAAGCGAATGCACTTCACACCAAATTGGCGAATTGGGCGATTGGCGACTCGCTAGCTGCGCCATTGGCGGCAAATGCCGCGTGGGGTGTCGCTCGAATGATGAGGCGGCAATCGCTACGATTGTTCTTCATGAACGACTTCTCATCGCAAAACTGTCCTGTTCATCGCTTGCGCGCCGGCATGGTTGGGCTGGGGATGATCTTTGACGAGACCTATCGACCGTTTTTCACGCAGTCGGCGCTGGCTGGCATCTACGACCCCGCCTTTGGGGCCTGCCGAGTGGACCTGGCCGCGGTCGCCACGCGAACCGGCGCTCGGGCCGAGGCTTTTCGCCGCGGCGCCCCGCCAGAATTGGCCCAGTTCGAAAACCTGACTGGCGACGACGCCGGCGGACGGTTGGCGGCGGGCAACGTCGACCTGGTTTGCGTGGCGACGCCGGATCAACGGCATTTTGAAATCTCCAAGGCGGTGCTGTCGGCTGGCAAGCACCTGCTGGTCGAGAAGCCATCGGTGTTGTCATTGGCGGAGTTGGACGAACTGGAGCGGTTGGCGCGCGAGAAGCGCGTGCTGGCCAAGGTGGTGTATCACAAGCTGCTCGACCCCGATCACAAAAAATTGCGCACCTTGGTGGTGGACGATCGGTTGACGCATGTGAACAACGGGTACTGCTCGCTGCTCGAGCCCAAGCAGATCTCGGGCTCGCAGTTCGCGGAGTGGATCGTTGGCCGCAACCCGGGCACGTACGTGGCGGTGCATTACATCAAGCTGATCGACTTCACGTTTGGCGGTCGCTTGAAATCGGTTGCCTGCACCGGGCAGCGGGGATTGGTGGGACCGGCCGATGGGCCAACGTGGGATTCGACTCAGCTTCGGCTGATTTACGAATATGGTCCGCCTGGCAAGCCGCCGCGCGAAGCGGCCTTTGACATCCACACCAGTTGGGTCACGCCAGACAATTTTCCGGGGTATGTCGAGCAAGAGGTGCAGTTTCGCTTCGACAACGGGGTGTGGAACGGTCACAGTCGCAAGCGCGGAATCGAGTGCACCATCGAGGGAGTCACGCCCGGCGAGATCAAGATCACGATGAACAACCATTACAACGGCACATTCGTCGAACCGTGGGGAGCGCGGGCGCAGCGCGGCTACGGCATTGAAGTGCTAGAGCGGTTCGCGCGCGAGGTGGCGACGGTGGAATTTGGCGGCGCCCGCGGCGAGCGCGATGCGCGGCTGGCCGCCGCGCGAAAGCTCGACTACAACGACCTGAGCGCCGACCGGCAGACCGTGGCAGCCGTGCAGGCGATGGAAGCGATCTTGGCGCGGCATGCCGCTGGCGAACCGAACGCGGTGGCTTATGTGAACCACGCGGCCGGAGGGCTGGTCCTGTTTACGCCAGGACGCGAAAAGCCCGAAGTGCTGTACCCTGGCCGCGTTTAGCGCCAACTCGCATCGTGCTACCTCCGTACTTCGATTTCACTCCAACCCACCAAGGATAGATGACACCAGCCACCGAAAAGCACGCCACCATCGAACATGCGGGGGAAACGCGCTCCAACGAAATTCGTCGCCGCTTGGCCGCCGTTGAACCGCGTTCGCTGCGAACCTTTACGCCCACGTTGGCGGTCATCGCCAAGAGCGCGGGTTGCTACCACTGGACCCCCGAGGGTCGCAAGCTGGCCGACTTCACGTCGGGCGTGTTGGTGGCGAATTTAGGGCATAATCCCACCCGCTGGTGGCGGCGCGTGATGAGCTACCTGGCGCTGGACCGGATGCCGCAAACGGGCGACTTTTTTCAGGCGGTCACGCTCAACGCGTACAACGCCGTGACCGAGATCGAAACGGTGGCCACCGAACGATTGGTGGCGTTCTTGCAGAAACAACCCGGCAGCGAGCGATTGGAACAGGTGTTGTGGGCGGCCAGTGGCAGCGAAGCGATCCAGAAGGCGCTGTGGGCGGCGCTTGGACGGCGCCAGGGATCGGACATGATCCTGGCGACGCGCGGCGGATTTCACGGCAAGAAGGGTTTGGCGGGGGCGGTGACGGGCTGCGAGACCGATCCAGAGCGCGACGCGCGGGTGCGATTCATTGGCTTTCCGCGCGAAGAATGCGCCGATCTGGCGGCGCGCAAAAAGCCAATCGATCTGACGCCGTATGCGAACGAGTTGGAACAAATCGGCAAGGAGCTTGGCGGCCGCATCTGCGCGCTCATCACCGAGCCGTATCTGGGGGGCGGAGGATCGTACCATCCGCAAAAGGAATATCTGCAACTGCTCGATCATTTCTGTGAAGCGCACGACATCGTGTTCATTCTCGACGAAGTGCAGGCCAACTTTGGCCGCACCGGATCGGCGTTCGCCTTTGTCGACTATGGCGTTTCGCCCGATGTGGTGGTGCTGGGCAAGGGGCTAGGCAACGGCGTGCCGGTGAGCGCGGCGGTCGGCCCGGCCGAGTTGTTCACCACGATGCACTACGGGGCCGCGTCCGACACCTGGAGCGCCAACCCGTTGGCGAGCGCCGCGGTGCTGGCCACCCTAGACGAGTACGAACAGACCGACGTGCTGGCCCATGGGCGAGCGCTATCGCAGGTGCTGGAACAGGGTCTCGCGCGGCTCACCGAACTGGATAGCGTGGCTCGCGTGCGCGGCGAAGGGGTGGTGTGGGGCGTCGAGTGCGCGGCGGTCGGCGGGCGATCGGCGGAAGAGGTGGCCCGGGCCTGCGTCGAGGCGTGTTATCACGGCGACCAGACGGGGCGCGCGATTCATCTATTGGGCCCGCTGGCGGGCAAGGTGATTCGCATCAGCCCGCCGCTGGTGATGGAATTGGACGACGCGCGGCTGTATCTGGACGTGATGCACCAGTTGTTTGGCGAGGTGGCGCGGCGCTACCGCGACGCCTGATGGCGCGCGACCACACGCGTGGAGATGCCGCCACGCGGGGTGAAGGCGGCCACCAGCGTCAACTCGCGCGGGGCGAGCGCGGCGACGAGATCATCGAGAATGGAATTGGTGACGTTCTCGTAAAAGATGCCGTCGTTGCGAAACTGCTGCAAATAGAGCTTGAGGCTCTTGAGCTCCACGCACTTCTTGTCGGGGATGTAGGTGAAAGTGAGCGTACCAAAGTCGGGCTGACCGGTCTTGGGGCACACCGACGTGAATTCGGGGCAGGTGATCTCAATGGTGTAGTCGCGGCCTGGAAACTGATTGTCGAAAGTTTCCAGCATCGCCCGATAGTTTTTGGCCAAGGCAAGCGTCTCCGGCAGGCGTCCTTTTGCTTCAGAAATCATTGTGTCATCATGGGTTCATGACGAAAAGGGCGGTCCTATTACTGTCTGGCGGGCTCGATTCGGCCACCACCGGCGCCATTGCCAAGGCGGAAGGCTATGCGCTGGTCGCGTTGTCGGTCGACTATGGTCAACGACACCAGTTTGAACTGGAGGCCGCGCGGCGAGTGGCGCAGGCGCTGGGGGTGCAGCGGCACTTGATCGAGCGACTCGATCTGCGCGCGTTTGGGGCCAGCGCGTTGACGGCTGAGATCGCGGTGCCCAAGGGGCGCAGCGAGGCCGAAATGTCGAGCGGCATCCCAATCACCTATGTGCCGGCGCGGAACACGATTTTGCTTTCGCTGGCCTTGGGATTGGCGGAGACGTGCGGAGCGGCCGACCTGTTTGTGGGAGTGAACGCGGTGGACTACAGCGGCTATCCCGATTGTCGACCCGCGTTTATCGAGGCGTTCGAGCGGCTGGCGAACCTGGCGACCAAGGCAGGGGTCGAGGGGAGCGCGCCGTTTCGAATTCACGCGCCGCTGATCGAATTGACCAAGGCCGAGATCATTCGCCGCGGCGCATCGCTGGGGGTCGATTACTCGCTGACGTTCACCTGCTACGATCCCGACGCCAGGGGTCGCTCGTGCGGACAGTGCGATGCTTGCCGACTGCGGCTCAAGGGGTTCGCCGACGCGGGGCTGACCGATCCGATCGAGTATCAATCCGTGCCGAGCGCGCCGTGAAGATCGCCGAGATCTTTCATTCTCGTCAAGGGGAAGGGCTGCTCACGGGCCAAGAGAGCGTCTTTGTTCGCTTGAGCGGCTGCAACTTGCGCTGCTGGTTTTGCGACACGCCCTACGCCTCTTGGCGGCCCGAGGGCGCGGAAATGAGCGTGGCCGAGATTGTGGATGGCGTCCGTCAATTCGACGCCTGCCGGCATGTGGTGCTGACCGGTGGAGAGCCGATGATCTTCGACGCCATCGCGCCGTTGACGCATGAGTTGCGCCAAGCGGGCTGGCACATCACGATCGAGACGGCCGGCACCCAAGACCAGCCGGTGGCGTGCGACTTGATGTCGATCAGCCCCAAACTGGCAGGTTCGGCGCCGAGCGCGGAAGAGCATCCACGCTGGCACGCCCTGCACGAGACGCGGCGGCACGCGCCGGCGGTGATCGCGCGATTGATGCGCGACTATCCGCATCAGCTCAAGTTCGTCATCGACACGCGCGACGATTTGGAGCGGGTCGAGGCGTATCTCAACGAACTGGGAGAATTTGATCGCGACCGGGTGCTGCTCATGCCGCAGGGCACGACCGCCGAAGAGTTGGCCTCGCGCAGCGAGTGGATTGAGCGGTATTGCCAGGATCGGGGATACCGCTATTGTCCGCGGCGGCAGATCGAATGGTATGGCCTGGCGCGCGGCACCTGAGCGAGCGTGGCTGTCACCGCGATTTCCGTTCCGCGCTGCTACGACGACAGATCGCCGCCGCCACCGCCATAACCGGCGTGACTCTGTTGCGCCGGCGGCGCGTGCGGCGTCTGCGCGCGGTTGGCGCAGAAGAGGACCAGAAAGCCGCCAATAGCCACCATGATGATGCCGGCCATCATGCCGCCGAGCAGCGTGGGGCTCATCTCGCGATAAGCGCGATTGATGCCAATGGTGAAGAAGGCGTTGATGATCGGGGCAAAGCCAAACACCAGCGGCATGACATACGACGGCTTGCCGCCATAGGTGAAGGCCAAGATGATGCCCAGCGCCCCGATCGCGCCGAGGCTGCCTCCCGCCAGACTCCAGATGATGCCCGCGGCGTTCCAGGTTCCTTTTTCGCCGTACAGATTGAGCATCACAATCGGCACAATCACGGCGATGGCGAAATAAGCCAGACCAACGCAGATGAGCGGACGATAGCGGCTGTGTCCCATCGCCATCTGACCGCGGTGCAACACGGGGCCGTAGGCGCCCCAACAAAAGAAGGTCAGGCCAATGAACGCGAAGACGAGCAGTTTGTTGGTCACGATCAGATACCTCTGCGAACAGCGTTACGAAGACCTGACAACGGATCGGCCGCGGGAACGGCCCCAGCGGGCGTCCGTGCGGCAAAGTGTAGCAAATGGGGAGGCGTTTCGCATCGTCAGCCCGGCGGCACCGCTCAGTCTTGATGGGTTTGCTGATAGATGGCCTGCAACAAGTCCTGCACATCCTTGTACTTTTTCTTGGCGGCCAAGGCCTTATCGAGCAGGCGGCGCGCGTCGGAATCGGAATGGCCGAGTTGCCGCAACACGTTAAACGTCTCCGCAACCACATCGTGCTGCACGTCGGCCTCGTGCGGCGTCTCGCGCGCGGCCATCAAAGCGAACTTGGGAACCTTGCGACGGAGCTTGGCGACGATGCGCTCGGCGGTGGCTGGTCCCACGCCCGGCAAGGCCGATAGCCCCTTCACATCCTGCTCTTCGATGGCCTCGGCCACTTCGCGCACCGGTCGGACCATGGCGCGGAGCGCTTTTTTCACGCCCACGCCATCGACTGAGCAGAACAACTCGAAGAAATCGCGTTCGGCTTCGCTGAGAAAGCCGATCATCCGCGGCACCACGCGCCCCTGCATGGGATTGCCGTCGAGATACTCGATCGTGTGCAGGCTGACGTCGCGGCCGACTTCTTGCTGCAGGTGGCGGCGGGTGAACTCGGGGATCAGCACCTCATATTCAAAGGCGCCAATGGCGAGCGTGGCCACCTCGTCCGAGAGATCGGCCAGTCGGCCAGAGATCTTGGTAATCACAAATTTGCATCCATTGCTGACGGAATCATTGCGCGGCGCTGAGGCATCGCCGTGGCGGTAAACGGCTGCAATCATAACAGGTTGCGTCGCGGGCACAGGGGGCGGCACTTGTCCAATCATGACCACAAAGTAGAATCATTATTAGTTTGGAAGTTTGATACTTCTTACTTTCCACAAAGCACTTAGGCGCGGCGACGAACGACCGCAAACGTCTCAATATGGCGGTGAGTCATTTCGCCCTCGAAGAAGTCCGCGTGGCCCTGTCTCCCTCGGAGCGCTTCGAGGAGTATTTGCAGAGCCGTGGCAAGCGGACCACCAAGCAGCGGCGAATGATCGTGGAGCAGATCTTCGCCAGCCACGATCATTTCGACGCCGACGACTTGCTGCTCATCCTGCAGCGAACGCTAGGGGTCAAACGGGTTAGCCGACCCACCGTCTATCGCACCTTGACCGAATTGGTCGACGCGGGCCTCTTGCGCAAGATGAGCCTGGCCGGCAGAGCGGTCTACGAGCACGACTACGGTTATCCGCAGCACGATCACCTGTACTGCCAAGAGTGCGAAAAGCTGGTCGAGTTTCACAGTGAGGAAATCCACGACATCGCCGAGGCCGCCGCCCGCGAACATGGATTTCGATTCTTGGGCCATCGTGTGCTGGTGACCGGTGTTTGCGGCGATTGCGGCCGAAAGAAGCGGGCCCCGCGCAAGGTCGACCTGATTTAGCGCCGGCGCGAACGAACCGGATGGCGCGGCGGCGTGTCTCAATTGCCTGCCCTCCTCCCCTACCCTGCCGGTGAAACCGCCATGTATGTGCCAGGTTCTTTCGCGCAATGCGATCGGCCAACGATCGAATCGTTTCTGGCCCAGCACAGCTTTGCCACACTGGTCACCACCTCGGCTGGCGCGCCGTTCGCCACTCATTTGCCGCTGGCGCTCGATTCCACCTGGGGTGAACAAGGGGCCTTGGTTGGGCATCTTGCCCGGGCGAACCCGCAGTGGCGCGATTCGGAGGGGCAAGAAGCGCTGGCGATCTTCGCCGGCCCGCACGCCTACATTTCTCCCGCCTGGTACAAGGCCGAGGCGGTGGTGCCGACTTGGAACTATCTGGCGGCGCATGTCTATGGCCGCATCACCTGGCTGCACAACCCAGACGAATTACTGTCGATTGTTGGTGATGCTGTCCTACAGTACGAGGGCGCCGACGGCTGGCAGTTTGATGCCGGAACCGAGTTTGCCAAAAAATTGGCCGCGCAAATTGTTGGACTGCGATTGGAAATCAGCCGGGTAGAGGCGAAGTGGAAACTGAGCCAGAATCAACCGCCCGATCGGCAGCAGCGGGTGCGCGCGGCGCTAGAGTCGCTGGGGGATGAGAATTCGCGAGCGGTCGCCGAGGCGATGCGTCAGTGGCAGACCCACGCCAACGGTTAGCAGACCGGGAGTCTATTCGCCGGGCTGCGCGAATTGCAGGCAGCAATTCGCAAGATCGCGACATGGGTCGTGATGTTGCGTGCCGCGGCAGCGTAGCTGCGCTCGCGGCGAGAGGGAAGAATGCCACGACGGTTTTCTTCCCCAGGCTGTCAGTCGCCGCTGGGGCTGCTGCGATGGAAGTGAACGTGCTTCCATTCGCCATTTTGATTGTGCCAGATGCGGGTTTCGTTGTAGGCCAGCGTGACCGGTTGGCCATTGCCGTCGAGTTGCTGAATGAGCCGGGTGTAGGTGACTAGCGCGGCGTCTCCCATGATGCGCACCTGGGGCGCGGCGAGGGTGATGTTCTTGGGTCCGCGCGAGGCG
The DNA here is from genome assembly GCA_019694455.1 of Pirellulales bacterium. NCBI lineage: Bacteria > Pseudomonadati > Planctomycetota > Planctomycetia > Pirellulales > Pirellulales bacterium. The sequence continues at coordinate 19,522 of JAIBBY010000020.1, read as the reverse complement.
CCGAGATCGAAATAGAACTGGTGAAACGGCATCCCCTCGACCAGGTGGCCATTGGCTTCGGGTTCGAAGCAGGTGAGCCCCGGATCGCACAACTTGGAGTAAGTGGTCCAGTCGCCAGCGGTGATCGAGTCGAGCAGCGCGTGGGTGAGGTTCATCAGGGTGGCTTCGGCGGTCATTCGTCCTCCTCAATGGCTTCCAAGAGTCCCAATCGCGCAAGCTTGGCGCGGCATTCATCGCGTTCTCGGTTCTTGGCGTGCGCGCGCCACGATTCGTCCTGCACGGCCAGAAAATCTTCTTCCGTCGCGGCCACGCGCTGCTCGGCGCGCAATCGCCGCACGAGGCGCGCGACAACCTCTTGATCGAGCCGAGTGAGAAACAGGCCGTTCATGCGGTAGTCGACAAAAGCCTCCCACACGAGCGGAAAGAGCGGCGCCACGATCTGCTCGCCAATGGCGCAGGCGTATTGACGAATCTCCCATTGCGCGTGCGAATCCATCCGCAGCGAAAGAAAGTGCAGCAGATTGTGCAGGTCGATCTTCCAGTACGCCTCGGTGTAAGTGGCAAGCGGCAAATCCTTGCGGGCCTGCTCGCGGGCCACGCCCGCCTCAAGGCGTTCTTCGTACACGCGTCGGGCGGTGGCCTGAAAATCGCGCTCGGCGTCGGAAAGCTGCCGGCCGACCTCGGCGGGCATGAACCCCTCGCTCCCCTGCCGATTGGAGGCGGATTGAAAGCGCCACTCGTCGGCCGGGGTGTGCTGGGCGGCGTCGATCGCAATGGAGTAGCGGGTGGAGTATTCGTTCACGCTGGCCGAGCGGTGGCGGATCCACTGTCGCCATGTGTCCATCGGCACGCGCACCAGCAGCTTGATTTCGGCCATTTCAAAGGGGGTGGTGTGCCGATGGCGCAAGAGATAGCGGATGAGGCCGCGATCGTCCGAAACCTTGCGCGTGCCGGCGCCATAGCTGACCCGCGCTGCGTCGACCACGGCGCGATCGTCTCCCATGACATCGACCAGCGCGACGAATCCATCGTCGAGAACGCGAATCTTCTTCCAGCGCAACGAGGCGATGAGTTCGGCACGTTGAGTTTCGGTATCCACAATCTTTCTCCTCCCTGGGCGATTGCGGATTTTAGCGTTTCGGCCTTGGCCGCGACACCCGCCGATGGCGGCTACCAGTCAGCGGGCGGGATTACTTCGACCGGCCCATCGGTTATGCTCAAGCGCAGACACGTGTGACGACTTGGGAGGCCTCACCGCATGATAGTGCGCGCGCTCGATCGACGAGAATTTCTGGCTGCTGGTTTGGCGGGCGCCATCGCCCATTCCGCGGTGGAATCGGCGCGCGGCTATGCCGCGAACGACGCCGTGCGGATCGGCCTGATTGGGTTTGGCGGCCGTTGCCGGCAACTACTGCGGGCGCTTGTTAAGATTCCGGGCGCGACGCCCGTCGCGGTTTGCGACGTGTTCGACGAACATCTGGAGGCTGGCCGGCGGGCGGTTGGCGACTCGGGTTTCGTCACCAAGGAATATCGCGCGCTACTTGACCACAAAGACATCGACGCCGTGCTGATCGCCACGCCCGACCATTGGCACGCGCCAATCACGGTGGCAGCCTGCGCGGCGGGCAAAGACGTGTATGTCGAAAAGCCACTCACGCACGACGTGAGCGAGGGCGCGGCGGTGATCGAGGCGCAGAATCGCCACCAGCGCATCGTGCAAGTCGGCATGCAGCAGCGGAGCATGCCGCAGTATCAGCAGGCGCGCGAGATCATCCAGGCGGGTCGGTTGGGCGAGATTCACAAAGTGCGCTCCACCTGGAACCGCAATACCCCGCGAGCGCAACAGGGACGCATCGACATCGATCCCAAGACGGTCGATTGGCAGTCCTTTCTGGGCAGCGCGCGTCAGCAGCCGTTCGATCCGTATCGATTTCGGCAATGGCGGTGGTTTTGGGATTTTGGGGGCGGCGTGTTCACCGATCTGATGACGCACCAGCAAGACATCATCAACTGGTGCTTGAATCTGGAACAGCCGGCGCTGGCCGCCAGCTTGGGAGATCATGTGAACGACGGCGGCCTGTGGGAAACGCCCGACAGCGCGCAGACATTGGTTCACTACCCCGACAAGAAACTGCAAGTGACTTTTGAGGCCACGTTCGCCAACGCGCGAAACGGCGCCATGATCGAGTTCATGGGGAGCGAAGCGACGCTCTACGTCGATCGCGGCCGCTTTGAGCTCATTCCGGAACGAAAGAGTAAAACTCAGCCCGCCGAGTTGGTGCTGGGCGATGGCGGCAAAGGGCAAGATTTTTACGCCAACCCCGATGGCGAACTGCTGCACCTGACGAACTGGCTCGATTGCGTGCGCAGCCGGCAACGGCCGATCGCGCCGGCCGAGGCGGGGGTGGCGGCGGTCTGGGCGCCACACCTGGCGAATCATTCGCTGCGCAGCGAGCGGGCGGCCCGTTGGACCGATCTAGTCAAACAGGAAGGACAGCGCACATGACGCAGGTGCTTTTGCGAGTCGATGGCGAAGTGCAGCGCCCCCTGACGCTCAACTTTGAGGATCTGGCCGCGATCCCCGAACAATTTCCCGATGTGGGCCGCGTGGTCGCTGGCCGAAAGGGAGACGCGGTCCCGCTGGAGGCGCTGATGATTTTGGCAGGCGCCAAGCCGTCGGCCTCGTATCTGACACTGCACGCCACGCGAGACGATTTCCATGCCAGCGTCCCGCTCTCGGCAGTGCGCGTGGCGGGTTTGTTGGTCTATCGGCTTGACGGCCAATCGTTGCCGGAGAAATCGGGAGGCCCGATCCGTTTTTTGGTTCCGGAAGCGGCAGTTTGCCAGTGCGCGGAGGTCGACGAATGCGCGAACGTCAAGTACGTCGATCGCATTGAACTAACTGCCACGCGCGGCTATGACAACCGACCGGTCGACGACAAAGCGCACGCCGAGTTGCACGCTCGCAAGGCGAAGTAGCGTCACATTTCGCGATCCACGGCTTGGGCCACACGACGGCATCGCTCGACGACCTCTTTGAACTGCGGGAAATTGAGCGACTGATAGCCGTCGGACATGGCGCGTTCTGGCTCGGGATGCACTTCGAGGATCAGGCCGTCGGCGCCGGCGGCAACGCTGGCCAGGGCCATATCGGCCACCAGATACGTGTGGCCGGTGCCATGGCTGGGATCGACGACCACCGGCAGGTGCGTTTTGGCGCGGAGGTACGGCACGGTGGCCAGCGGCAAGGTGAAACGGGTGTGCGACTCGAAGGTGCGAATGCCGCGTTCGCAGAGCATCACGTTGGGGTTGCCGGCGTCCAGAATGTATTCGGCGGCGAGCAGCAATTCTTCCATCGTGGCGCTGGGGCCGCGTTTGAGCAGCACCGGCGCCGGCGATTTGCCGGCCGCTTCCAACAAGCGATAGTTTTGCATATTGCGCGCGCCGATCTGCAGCACATCGGCGTAGCGTGAGACTAGATCGACATCTTCGGTGGCCATGACCTCGGTGACGATCGCCAGGCCAGTTTCGTCGCGGGCGGCGGCCAGCAGTTTGAGCCCTTCTTCCTTGAGCCCCTGGAAGCTGTAGGGGCTGGTGCGCGGCTTGAAGGCGCCGCCGCGCAGCGCCGTGGCGCCCGCCGCCTTGACCGCGCGGGCCGCGGTGAGGATTTGTTCTTCGCTCTCCACAGAGCAGGGACCGGCGATGACGCCGATGTGTTTGCCCCCCACCGTGAGGCTGCCGGCGCGAATGACGCTGCGCTCGGGTCGCAGTTCCAAGCTGGCCATTTTGTACGGGGCGAGGATGGGGATAACGTCGGCGACGCCGGGGCCGGTGGCGAGCGAGTCTTTCATGTCGCTGCGTTTTTCGCCAATGGCAGCGATCACGGTGCGTTCGACCCCCACAATCACATGGGCCTTGAGCCCCAAGCTTTGAATGCGTTCGACCATATGGTCGATCTGTTCGCGGCTGGCGCCGGGTTTCATGACAACGATCACAGGTGGTCTCCTTTTCGGTGGCAAATTGGCTGTTAGCGGCGGATGTAGAGCAACAAAAAAAGCCCAGCGACTTTGCGGGTCGCGGGGCTTGTTCGGAGTGCAGTCGCAGTCTTGTCGAGGTTACAAACCTCCTCCGGCCCCGCTCGTGAGCGGGCTAAAGTAAAAGTAAAACCAGAAGAAATTCGTGGCGCTCGACATGTTGCCTATTGTGCGCGGCGGCGGGCGCGCGTTCAAGCGCCGGCCGCGCGAAAAAATGGGCCACGGCCGGGTCGCGCCGCCGTCACACTGGGCGAGGACTAAGGCCGGCGCCGGATGTGCCGTGCCTGCTTGGCGCTCCGTGCCTTGCGCCTGTGCGAATTGTCGCGGCACGGCGCCAGCAAAACCCCCGGATGGATGTCGTTTTGGCGGAATCTTCGTTTTCCGTTGGGACGATCGAACTATTAACTGCCCTTGGGGAACCGGCACGCCGCGCGATGGCGTGTACGGTCTGGCCGGTGGATTCGGCCAAGCTGGCGTCGCCGCGCCGGTGGCGCCCCCTGAGGCGGCTTCACGGATGGCGACTGGCCTGCGCCGCCCCTGTGGCGGCGCAATCTGGTCGAGTGGTTGACAGGAAAGGAATTCCGGCGATGAGAGTGTTTCACTCATCGATCTTGGTGGTCGCCGCGCTTGCGATGGCGACGCATGCCGCGGCGCAAGACGGCATGTTCGGCTCACCCGCCATGCTGCCGCTACCGACCTCGGTCGCGCCGCCGGCGTCGACACCATATCTGCAGCCGGCTTACCCGCCGGGCATTGGCCAGCCGGTCTATCAACCCTACGTGGTGCAACAGCCGGTCTATGTGCCCGTAATGGCGCCGCAACCGGTTTACATGCCGGCGCCGGCGCAAATGGCGCCGCAGCAAACCGCGCCGCAAGCCATGCCGCAATCAGCGGGTGTGGCCCCGGCGCGCTACGAATACTCGGGGCTGATGAACGACGGCGGCGTGTTGCCGACCCCGACGCAGCAAGGGGCCGCGCCGCAAACGAGCTACTTCGAGGAGGCACTGGCCTCGCCGAGCGGCAGTTGCAACCCGTGTGGCGGTTGTGTGCCGTGCTGCCGGGACAAATGGTTTGGCGCGGTGGGCGGTTTGATCCTCACCCGCAATAATCCCAATCCGGTGTGGACCACTGCCGCGGTGAACAACAACCAAAACCAGATGATGAACACCGTCGACGCCATGGACAGTTGGCGTGGCGGCGGACTGTTGCGTTTTGGTTGCTGCCCTTGCTGCGGCGTGGCCTGGGATTTCACCTGGTGGTCGATCGCGCCGTTCCAAGCGACGGCCTTTGAGCGTGACCCGGGCAACTTGCTGACGCCGATCGACCTGTTTGGCGTGAACATCGGCGGGCAACCGGCCACGGCCTTCTTCGACAACGCGCAAGAACATCGCATCTGGCGGCGCGACACCATCAACAACTTTGAATGGAACGTCTATTCGACGCCGATGACGCTGCCCGGTCGACCATTGACCCTGACCTGGCTGACGGGTATTCGCTACTTCCAGTTCAACGAAGGGCTGATCTTTGGCTCGGTCGCGGGCGGGAGCGAATTTGGGCAAAACGGTGGCCAGAACGAGGCTTACATCGACTCGCAGGTGCGCAATCGCCTGCTGGGCGCGCAGGTCGGCACGATGGCCAACTGCTTCTTCCGGCCGCGCTTGAGCTGGTTCGGCATACCGAAGTTCGGCATCTACAATAACTGGGCCCACCAAGAGTTTTCGGTGTATCGCGGCGATGGCTTGCAGAGCTACGTGGTGAACTCGAACCAGAACATGGTGAGCTTTATTGGCGAGTTCTGGACGGGCCTCAACTGGGCGATCACTCCGCGCTGCAGCGTGTTTGGCGGCTACATGGTGATGGCAGCGTCGGGCTTGGCGCTGGCCGACACGCAGTATCCGCACTTCTTGGTCGATACGCCGGAGATCACGCACATCAAGGCGAACAACACGCTCATCCTGCATGGCGCCATGTTCGGCCTGCAGTTCGTGTTCTAGCAGCGCAAGCGTCACTCACTACTACGAGCATTGCGACAACCCCTCGACCAGCGGTCGGGGGGTTGTTGTTTTGATGGCTATTGAATTTCACCCTTGGCGGTATCGCTATCAATGAGAATGGTGCGCGCCTCAGTGCCCGAGCGAACGATGATCGTGCCGCTGGAATCGGCGACTCCATGCCCGGTGACCAATAGCGTGGCGTCTCCGCCGAGGTTCACCGTATCGAGTTGAACCTGGTAGAGATCGGCCAGGGAGACGTGATAGGGTTCGCCGGGGCGATCGGGATCAACGAGCGAAGCGATGGTGTAGCAATGCGTGCTGGCGTCGAACACGATGTTCTGCTGTTGGCTGCCGTGCCGCGCTCGAGCGCGCAACATCTCGAGATCGGCGACAATGCGCCGCGCGGCGCCCTCGGCGCGCTGCACGCACATCGAATGGGAGACGCGCGAGCCTGCCACCACCGCCAAGATCGAAATGACCAACAGCACGATGATCAACTCGACCAGCGTGTAAGCGGTTCGTGTGGTTGCGCGGCGCGACATAGGGCGTCGAAGCATGTACATGGATTGGGCCTATGCAAATCTAGGTCCCTCGGCTCGACTCGGCAGACGACACACAGTCAAGTCGCGTAAGGGTGGCTTGCTTGTCGCCAAAGCTGACCTAGAGTTGTGATGGTCGCTACGCAATGCCCCGGCGAAAGCGCTATGTTTTGCGTCGCCATCTTGCTGTTTGGCAGGACCGCTTCTCGCGCGGATTGCTGACTTTCGCTTCTCGAAATGGCCGCCGTTCTTTCGCGCCGTCTGGCTGTTGGTTAGCGCTATTCGCCAATGAAGCGACGTTTCCGATGAATGCAATGACACTCTCGCGACTTTCACATTGCGCTGTAAACGGCTATGTTCAATCCAACGTGAATACTCGCGTGAATGAGTTCGACGCATCGGCGTCATCCAGTCATTCGCGGCCACGATAAACATCCGCGCCGCTGCCAAACCAACGATCCCTGGATTGGCGGTCGCTCATCGCGATAGTCGAGCGAGCATGGCGCCGCGAAACACAAGAATCGTTCGAGTCAGGAGAATTTGCGATGGCAAAGAAATCAGCGATCAGCAAGGCTGAACACGTGCGTCAGATGATCGGCCACCTGGGAATGGATACGCGCCCCAAGGACATCATCGCCAAGCTGGCCGAGAAGAATATCAAAGTCTCGCCAGCGCAAGTGAGCAACATCAAGGCGGTGATGAAGAAGTCGGGCAGCAGCGGTAGCGGGCGCGGCCGTCGATCCGCGGCCGGATCGCTATCGATCGATGACCTGGTGGCGGCGAAGAAGCTGGCCGATCAACTCGGCGGCGTGGCCGCCGCGCAGCGCGCGCTGGATGCGTTGGCCCGGTTGCGATAGTCGATCGACTCGCTAACCGCCGTGCTTTGAATCGCAGCAGAGACACTGGCCGTGCCCCCTGCGTTCGCTACTGTGCTAGCGAGCACACAATTGCACACTGGCGGAGGGGCGTATTTTCGTGTGGCGCCCCCTGACGCGGAATGGGGCGCCAATCGTATAACTAAGGCTACCTTGCCGAACCAAAGTTCCTTCGTCGCCCAAAGAGGGTCAAGCATGGCTGTCGACCGAGAAAAGCAAATTGCCGAAGCCGAGGAGATTCTCGGCGATCACATCGACAAGATGGGCTTTGCCAAGGCCTTGTTCTTTGGCCGCTACATGAATGAGGCACTCCCCCCCTACCCCGACTTGCAGGCCGACGCCGAAACGAACCGGGCAGTCGAAGAGTTGAAGCAGTTTGCTCGCGATCACATTGACCCGGTGCAGATCGATCGCGAATCGCGGATTCCGGATGCAGTGACACACGGTCTGGGGCGGCTAGGGGTGCTGGGGGCCTGCCTGCCCAAACATGCTGGCGGCCGCGGCATGAGCCAAACGTCGTATTGCCAACTAATCGAAATCTTGGGCGGACATTGCGGCGGCACAGCGCTATTCGTCAACGCGCATCACTCGATCGGCCCGCGCGCGATTGTGCTATTCGGCACCAAAGAACAGCAAGAGAAGTTTTTGCCGAAGCTCGCCACCGGCGAGGCGATTAGCGCGTTCGCGCTCACCGAGCCCGAGGCGGGCAGCGACGCCGCCAACGTGCAGACGCTGGCCACCCCATCTCCCGATGGCCGTGGCTACATCCTCAACGGCGACAAGCGCTGGATCACTAACGGCGGCATTGCCAAGGTGCTGACGGTGATGGCCCGCACGCCGGTACCTGGAAGCCGCGAGACGAAGATCACGGCCTTCATGGTGACGCCGGACATGAAGGGCTTTGAGGTCATCGAAGAGCGGATGGACAAGTGCGGGGTGCGCGGTAGCGCCACGGGGCGACTGGCGTTTCGCGATATGTTCGTGCCCAACGAGAACATTTTGGGCGAGTTGGGCAGGGGACTGCGGATCGCGCTGACGGTGCTCGATTATGGTCGCACGACCTTTGGCGCCAGCTGCACCGGCGCGGCCAAGTTTTGCGTGGCCAAGGCAAGTGAGCACGCGTCGCGACGTGTGCAATTTGGCCAGACGCTGGGTTCGTTCGAGCTGGTCAAGGATAAGTTGGCTTATATGGCGGCCGGCGCCTTTGCCATGGAGTCCTGCACTTACGAGACGGCCGCGCTGATCGATTCGGGCGCGGAAGAGTACATGCTGGAAACGGCGATGCTCAAGGTGTTCGCCACCGAAGTGCTGTGGCGCATCATCAACGACACGATCCAAATCTACGGCGGCAAGGCCTACTTCACCGACGAGCCATTCGAGCGGATGATGCGCGACGGGCGCATCAACACCATTGGCGAGGGCGCCAACGACGTGCTCAAGTCGTTCACTGCCCTGGTCGGCATGCGCGACGTGGGACTCGAGCTGAAAGGGGTGCTCGACGCGCTCAAGAACCCGATTATCCATTTCGGCAAGATTGGCGGTTTTGCCGGTCGCCGGCTAGGCGCGATGCTCGCTTCGCCGGCGGTGGAAGTGCGTTCGATCGAACTCGAAGACGACGCCGCGCGACTAGGCAAGCTGGTCGGCCTTTTTGGCTCGAACGTGGAAAAGCTTTTGCGCAAATACCAAGAGTCGATCGTCGATCGCCAATATCAATTGGGCCGCGCGGCCGATGTGGTCATGGAACTGTACGCGTCGGCGTGTGTGATCAAGCGACTGGATCGCGCCCTGCGGGCCGAGTCGCATGCCGCCGGACATGCCGCCAGCCACGATCACCATGCAGCGGACGATCATCACGGCGCGAATGGGCATGGCGACGGGCAGCATGGCGGCCATGACCACCAAGCCGCGGCGGCGCAAGCCAATGGGCATGCTCCGGCGGAAACGAACGCCGGCGAGCGCCAGCAGGCGCTGGAGCTGGGACGCTACTATCTCAAGACGGCCGAACGGCGCATTCGGCGCCATTTGGCCGACATGTGGGACAACGACGACGAAGACACCACTCGCATCGCGAATCGACTCCTCGACTGAGGTCTTGCCGACCGCGCGAGGGCGCATGACGCGCGCGATCGTCGAGTTAGCCATTGGCGCGGCGATCGCCGCCACGCTAACCACCACTTGGCTGGTCGTTGGGTATCGCGTTCCCAGCGGGTCGATGGCGCCAGCCGTGCTCGGTGTGCATCGGCGGGTCGCATGCGCCGATTGCGGTTTGCCGCTGGCTATCGGCGGCGGAGCGGAGGATCAACTGCCATCCCTGGGCGCGCGGGCGATTTGCCCAAATTGCGGCGGCGCCACGCCGATCGACGACCTGCCCAACTGCGCTGGCGACCGACTGATCGCCTGGCCGAGCGCGTATCTGCTGCGGCCGCCGCGCCGCTGGCAAATGACCCTGTGCCGCGATCCAGACGACGCCACTCGCACGCTGCTCAAACGGGTGGTGGGATTGCCGGGCGAGACGATCGAGTTGCGCGGGGGAGACGCGCTGGTGAATGGCGAGATCGCGCGCAAGCCCTTGGATGTGGCGCAGAGACTGACGGCGCTGGTCCACGACTCGCGGTACATGGCGCCGGGGCGTGAGGCATGGCGCCCCGACACATCGCCCTCGGGCTGGACGATTCGGGCCGCAAGCTGGCAATTTGCGCCCCGACGTGCGGCGAGCGATTTCGATTGGCTGAGCTTTGTTCGTCCGATCGATAACACGCTTTCCTACAATTGCGGCGCGCCGCTGGTCGACAAGCACGCGGTTGATGATTGGATTGTCGAGCTGGATATCGCGTCGCTGCGGGGCGACCTGGCTGTTGAACTGAGTTCGCCACGAGGCGCTCTGCAGATTGAGCTACTGCGACAACAGCAAAAAGTAGAGCTAATCAGCGATGGCAAGCTGATCGCTTCACATTCGCTGGCGGCAGTGCCGCGGCGCATGGTGGCCGCCAACATCGATCGACAGGCAATTTGCGAACTTGATGGCAAGCTGCTGATCCAACAGCCAATTGAAAATAAAGTTCAGAGCGACCAAGCGGCGCGCATTGCCATCGGCGCGCGCGGCGGTGAAGTGTCGCTCGCGCGCGTCCGCATCGCCCGCGATATCCACTACTTGCAACCGCGCGGCGCCGTCGCCGCGATCTATTCGCTGGGCAAGGACGAGTATCTGCTGCTCGGCGACAACCCGGCGCTGTCGCACGACAGTCGTTACTGGCGTCGGCCGGGCATTGCGGGCGATCAATTGCTGGGCGCGCCGATCTGGGTTTTTCGCCGCGGCGAATGAGGCATCAGGGGAGCGGCGATTCGAGGCGGATGTGGTCGATCCAGATCTTGCGCGGCACGCCGAGGTCGATGACGAAAAACGACAGCGCGGCGATTTCATCAAGACGCATGAGCCGAGAATCAGGTGCGCTCTGCACATCGGCCAGCGATATGCGCAGCGTCTGCTCTCCGGGGTGGAGATGGAACATCCCGTTAAATCGATCGCGATAGTCATTGTTGTGCCGCCGATCTTGTATCTTGACGATCAGATCGAGCGGCGGTCCCTCGTCCAGCACAACATCGAGCGCCAGCGATTCGTAGATGCACCAGTCGGGAGGCGGGCACCAGAGCGTGATGCCCGGGTATTGGCCGGGGAGCAGTTGCAGTTCCAACGCCCAGTCCCCCTCGGTGGCGTGCTGGCCCATACGCCAGCCATATGCTTCATGGGGGTACCAGCGGTCTAGCTCTCGCTGACGCTCAAAGCTGGCCAGTCGCGGCAGTTCGGCATGTTGGCGATAGACGTCGGCAATCGTCGCCGAGCCGCGAAATACGCCCAGGCCTAGACCGGCCAGTCCCAGCAGCACGAGGCCAACTTGCGCCGCGCGCTCGCGCGATGACCACGCCGCCGCCAACGCAATCCCTGCCGCGGCGCCGCAGGCATCGGCGGCCAGGTCGGCCCAACTGGCGCTGCGGCCGGTCAGGGCCTGCCCCAGTTCGGCCAGCGCGCCAAACAAAGTCACCACCAAAAAAGCGCTGGCTCCCCGTGCAATTGGTCCGCCGATCCGCGATCCGTCGAGCAGCACATAGAGCCCGGCGGCCAACAGCGCGAACATGGGGGCATGCACCAGGTCCATCACCGCGCGATCGAGGCGCGAATCTGCCGGCAGCGGAACCAAGAGCGCCGCCAGGGCCACAATCGCCACCAGGATGACTGCCGCGCGTTTCATTTCAGGCTGGTGATCTTTGAGTACGTAGTTTTTGCAATGTCAGCGCACGGGATATTCGCTTGCCGTCGAACCACTTGAGGGTTTGGCGGTCGCGCCTGGACAAGCCAAACTCATCGGATTGACAATGCTCTGGACACTCCTGCCCGGGCAACCCACAATGCCAGCGGTTTGCGGCGGGGCGCCACATGGTCACTTCGACTGATATCGGCATGAGTGAATCGCGACGTGTGTTGGTTACGGGAGGCGCCGGATTTGTGGGCTCTCATTTGTGCGAGCGGTTACTGGCCGCTGGGCACGAAGTGGTTTGCCTCGACAACTACTTCACAGGCAGCAAGGCCAATGTTGATCCGCTACGTGCGAACCCGCGGTTTGAACTGATTCGCCACGACATTACACAGCCGATCCTGCTGGAAGTCGATTGGGTTTTCAACCTGGCGTGTCCCGCCTCGCCCAAGTATTACCAGAGCAACCCGATCAAGACGATCAAGACCTCGGTCACGGGCGCGCTGAACATGCTGGGGCTGGCCAAGCGGGTGGGCGCGCGCATCCTGCAGGCGAGCACCAGCGAGGTATATGGCGACCCGGACGTGCATCCGCAGCCAGAAACCTATTGGGGGCGTGTCAATCCGATTGGCATCCGCTCTTGCTACGACGAAGGGAAGCGCTGCGCCGAGGCGTTGTTCATGGACTATCACCGCAGTAATGAAGTCGACACGCGCATCGCGAGGATCTTCAACACCTACGGCCCGCGGATGGCGTTCAACGACGGCCGTGTGGTGAGCAACTTCGTGGTGCAAGCACTGTCAGGCAAGCCGCTGACGATCTACGGCGACGGCAGCCAGACGCGCAGCTTTTGCTATGTCGACGATCTGGTGGAGGGTTTGATTCGCCTGATGCAGTACAACGGCGCCGAAGCCAACCTGCCGCACAATCTAGGCAACCCTGGCGAGTTCACCATGCAGGAACTAGCCAACGAGGTGCAAAAACAAGTCGGCGGCCAGACGCGCGTGGTTCACGAACCGCTGCCCGAGGATGATCCCAAGCAGCGGCGGCCAGACATCGCCCGAGCCAAACAGAACTTAGGCTGGGAGCCCAAGATTCCGTTGGCCGAGGGTCTCAAGCATACGATTGCCGAATTTCGCGCGCGACTGGCGCGCGGCGGCCGTTGACGTGTCGGGCCGCTCGCGCCTGCGGGCCGCGTTATAGCTTGGGAGTCAGGCTTTCGACATTCGTGTCGAACACGCGCACCTGCTTCCAAGTTTCGCGGTTTTCGGCGATGAACTTGAGATGATCGGGGGCGGTTTGATAGACGTCGTGCGCGGCGCGGTCGACAAACACCACATGCAGGCCGACGTCGAAGTTGCGATCGTTCACGGGCCGGTCGAGTTCCTCGCAAACCGTGCCGCAAGCGAAGTACGTCACGCCCGGATGATTTACCAGATACTTCTTGCAGGCATCGACGAGCTTCTGCCGGTTGGCGGGAGTGCTGTCGTTGAGGGTGAAGAACACATTGTGGGCAAGCTGCATGGCTGGCTGCTTCTCCTCGGCGGCAAAGGCGGGGTGCTGACGGCTGGCGACCATCGCCAGCGTGCAAACGGAGAACAAGGCGGTCAGAATAGTCGCAAACTTCCAAGATTTCATGGGGGGCGTCTCCCAAAGTGTTTTAGTGGCCGAATGGACATGTCTCGCGTGCCGATTGTAGCCGAGTCTCGAGCCGCTTGCCTCTGACCGTTTTGATGGTTGCTCAAGATGCCAAACCAGACCAATCCCGCGGCGCCAGATCGTTGCTCCTGGCCTAAATCGCAGTTGATGCTCGACTACCACGATCAGGAGTGGGGGGTGCCGCTGCGCGATGATCGCGGCTTGTTCGAGTTTTTGGCGCTATCGGGAGTGCAGGCGGGCCTGAGTTGGGAGATTGTGCTGCGCAAGCGTGAGGCGTTTCGGAAGGCGTTTGACAAATTTGAGCCCGCGCGGGTGGCCCGCTACAGCGAGCGGCGCCTCGATAAGTTGTTGGCGAACACCGAGATTGTCCGCAATCGGGCCAAGCTGGTGGCGATCATCAAGAACGCCCGCGGTGTGCTCGCCATTCAAGAAAAGCATGGCAGCTTTGCCGACTACTTGTGGGGCTTTGTCGATGGGCGCGCGGTGGTGAACCGCTGGCAGTCGCGCGACGAGTTGCCGGCTAGTTCGCCACTATCGGATCGGGTCAGCAAAGAAATGAAGGCGCGCGGCTTTCAATTCGTGGGGACAACCATCTGCTACGCCTACATGCAGAGCGTGGGAGTGGTGAACGATCACCTGGCGAGTTGCTTTCGCCATGCGCAAGTGGGACGCAAGCCGCGTGCAGCCGCCAGGTAAGGCTTTTGCGGCGAATTTCTCCCGTAGCGGCGCCTATGCGTACACTGTTGGGGGCAAGACGGGGCGGCCACTGCAGGAGTCGACATGAATTCGCGCGATGAGCTGGGCGGAATTATTCACGTCTATCGCAAGTACGATCCGCAGCGGTTTCCCAGCCCGCGACAGGACGCGCCCGATCTGGTTTCTGGCGCCTTCGAACATTTGCTTATGACGGGCGATCTGCGCGAACTGACTGACGAGGAACTGGCCCGCGCCGTGCGTCTCGATCCCAGTCAGATCGCGGGTCTGGGACCAACGATTGAATCGCTCCGCCGCCTGCTGGAGGAGATGAAGCGCAAGATTTTGGAGACATACGAGACCGAGCGCGTGCTCAAGCTGGCGCGCGAGGAGTACGTGGCCGCCGGGCGCGGCGTTAAGCCCCCCAAGGCGCTACGCAAGCTCTTTCGTCAGGCGGTCGAAGAGGAGCAGTTGCGCGATCTAGAGCGACTGTGGTATCGCGCCGGGAGCGATCAATCGCGCTTTGCCAGCGAACTGATGCGTTTGATCTCGGCTCTGGGAGACAAATACGAGGTCGAGGAACTGGCGGCCAAATATGCCTTCACCGGTAACCAACGACTGACCGTGCCCGAGGCGCTGGAAATCAAGGAGAAGCTGGAGACGATCGATCGCCTGCTCAAACAATTGGAAGAGGCAGAGAAGAACGCGCAGATTGCGGTGATTGATCTGGAGGAGTTGAGCCAGTTTGTCGAGCCAGCCGACCTGGAGAACCTGGACGCGCTGCGGCAGCAGATCGAAGACTATGTGCGCGAGCTAGCGGAACGACAAGGCTTGGAGCGAACCAAGAACGGGCATTATGAGCTGACGCCCAAGGCGTATCGCTTGTTTCAAGGCAAGCTGCTAGAGCGGATCTTCAGCGACCTGGAAGCGGCGCGCTTTGGACGGCATCAGGGGCCGATCATCGGTGAAGGGGCCGTGGAGATGCAGGCCACCAAGGCGTATGAGTTTGGCGACTCGGTGGCCAACATGGATATTCCGGGCTCGCTGGTGAACGCCATGCTGCGATCTGGTCCCGGCCTGCCGGTGCGAATGCGCGCGGACGACATCGAGATTCACCGCACACGGAACAGCCCCAAATGCGCCACTGCGGTGCTGATGGACATGAGTGGCTCGATGCGCTATGGGATGCAGTATGTGAACGTTAAGCGCATGGCGCTGGCGCTCGACGGGCTGATCCGCCGCGAGTATCCGGGGGACTACTTGCAGTTTGTCGAGATGTTCACCTTCGCCAAGCCGAGGCATGCCAGCGAAATCGGCTCGCTGCTACCGAAGCCGGTGACGATCTTCGAGCCGTGGGTGCGGTTGAAGGCCGACATGAGCGATCCGGAACTGAGCGAGCAGCAGATTCCGCCGCACTTCACCAACATTCAGCACGCACTACTTGTTTCGCGGAGGTTCTTGGCGGCGCAGGACACGCCGAATCGCCAGATCATCCTCATCACCGACGGCCTTCCGACGGCCCATTTTGAAGATGAAACGCTGTACATGCTGTATCCGCCCGACCGGCGCACCGAGTCGGCGACGATGCGCGAGGCCTTGGAATGTCACCGGGCAGGGATCACCATCAATATTTTCTTGCTGTCAGGATGGTCGCAATCGAGCGAAGACATTCAGTTCGCCTACCGCATGGCCGAGTCGACCAAGGGGCGCGTCTTTTTCGCGGGGGGCCGCGATCTGGATCGATATGTCGTGTGGGACTATCTGAAGCGGCGGCGGCAGATCATCTCGTAACACTCAGCGCGCACGAGGAGTCAATCGTCGATTGCCGACCCGCCAAGCTGGTCGATGCCGACTCCGGAGGCTGTTGGCAGTCGTAACTGGTCTATCGGATTTGGCGTTAGCGGCTTGCGAAATAGGTCAAACGGGCGATGGGCATTACTTTTGCAAGCCACTGAGGCGCCGTGTACTGACACGGTTGTAGTCGCCTCAACAGAAGGAGCTTGTCATGCGCCGCCGGAAACACTTGTTCGTGTTACTTTCTTCACTAACCGCCACCGCGTTAGGTTGGGGCGCCTGGGCCTTGGCCGATGATCCAGCGCAGCCGGTCGCCGCTGAACTTGCCCAGCCGGCAGCCGACCGGCCAGCCGAGCCCGCGACGCCAACGAATCAATTTGCCGAAGCGGATGCAGCAGCGCCTGCGGACCAACAGCAACCGCCTGCCGCTGACAAGCCGCAACGGCATACGGTGAATCGCCCGACGGGGGAGTCGCCGCACATGCAAGCGATGCACGAATGTATCCAAGCTTGCCGCGAGTGCGCGCAGATCTGCAACCGCGCTTCATGGTACGCCTACAACCAAGCGGGAACCGATCAGGCCTTGCGCGATGTGCAACAGCTTACGGGCGACTGCCAGCGGTTTTGCGATTTTGCCGTGCAGATGATGGAGCGGCGTAGCCCGCTGATGGGAGTCTCTTGCGGAGCGTGCGAGACCGCCTGCTCGGCCTGTGAGATGGCGTGCGAAGCGGCCGGTGGCAACAACCAATTGCTCAAGGATTGCGCTGAGGCGTGCCGCAAATGCTCCGAGGCTTGCAAGCAGATGGTCAATACCATGGGAAGCGGCGAGCACGCCGAACACGCGGAAGGGGCCTCGCCGGACGCGCCAGCGTCATCCGAGCAACAGCCGGCCCAGCCGCAACGTTAGTTGGAGTGGTCAGGCGAACGAATTGCGCGCCAGTCCGGCCCAGGCCACGAGTTGGCTTAGTCAGCCGGTTGCGCGCGCCGGCGAGGTGGATTACATTGGTGGTCCCCTGGTCGCCGAGGCCAGATGATTCGATCGATTGCACCGCATTGTCAACGAGATGGCCCAACGCTCTGTCGCCAAGCGCGCCTGGTACTGGTGGCTGCACATGATTTGCAGGCTCATTGGTCTGAGCCTGTTTCGGATTCGCGCCACTGGTCGACGGCATGTGCCGGATGCCGGAGGCGCCTTGGTGGTATGCAACCATCAAAGCCACCTCGATGTGTTGGTGGTGGGCTTGTCGTTCGACCGCCGCCTGAACTATTTGGCGCGGCAGTCGTTGTTTCGTTTTCCACCGCTGCGATGGCTGATCTCGTCGCTGGACGCGATTCCGATCGACCGCGACGGCACCGGCCTGAGCGGCCTGAAAGAAACGCTGCGCCGGCTGAAGAACGACGAGCTGGTGCTCATCTTTCCGGAAGGAACACGCACGCCCGACGGCCATGTGCAACACTTCAAGCCAGGCTTCACCACGGTGGCGCGGCGGGCCGGAACGCCGATCATTCCCTTGGCGCTCGACGGCGCGTTCGACTGTCTGCCGCGCGACGCCGTATTGCCGTGTCTGACGGCGATCGATGTGGTGATTGGCATGCCCATTATGCCAGAGGAGATCGCACGCTATTCGGAGCGGGCGCTCGGAGAGGAAGTGGAACGCCGCGTGAGAGCGTGCATGCAAACGGCGCGCGAGAGACGATTGCGTCGGACACGGCCGTGGGGAGCGCCGCTCAAGCCCCGCCCGCAGGAAGTCAGGCCGCGTGACGCGAGTCGCCGTTTGTGCCCCGAGACCGCAGCGGATCGTATCCCAATCGGCGCATGACGTCTTGGCAGGCGGCGGTGATCACACGCACGTCGGCCGCGGTGAGCAGCGCGATCAATTGGTCGTTCACGCCGCACTCGATCGATGTGCCCGCCAACAGCTCCGGAGAATAGTCCAACTGGCAGTGTGCGCACACCGCCGCGAGCGTGCCGCGTGGATTGTCGACCAGTTCTTCGTAATGGATGATCAGTAATCGTCGCAGGTGCTGGCTATCAGTCAGCAAAGTCTCGTAACCGCCTGCCCAATGAGCGGCCTGTTCCGCGACGGTGCCCCATTTATTGCGCTTTTTCGCGTTGGCGCTCAGATTGGCGTACGGAGAACGCACAATCGCGACGAATGTGGCATCGGGAAACAGGGCCTGCAGGTAGCGGCTACGGACCAGATTGGGCGGGGATTTTTCGCACAACCGCTTGTTCGAGTCGACCATTGCCGCGTGGTACGCCGCATGAACGAGTTGCCAATCGTCGGCGGCCACGTCGGCTTCGGTGAGCCGATACTTTGGCAGATAGCTGGGATGCGCAAAGCAACTGGCGTGATCGCTGGGCCGCAGCTTGGCCGGCAGGCTCGTTAACTTATGCCCCTCGGAGATGTTGTAATCGCTGAGATACAACATGCTCGTCTCATGCTTGCGGCGCGGCGCGCTGGTCGGAACTTGAATCGCCGACAATTGGGGATGGCGAGACAGGCAGAGATAAAGCAGGCTGGTGCCGCTCTTGTTCAGACCCAACACAAAGATGGGTCGGCATACCTCATTCTGCATCACAAACTCCGGATGGTTCGCCCTTTGCGCCTGTTGATATTCGACCATCACCACAGGGCTGCTACTCACAAAATCCGGAGTCAGTGAGATTGCGCAAGATCCGCAGGTTTGTCAAAAGCCATAGAGTCTGTGCTGGCAAATAGATGAGGTTGGTTTAATGCACCTCGCGCATCTCGGCAAGAGAAGGCCGGCAATCGAGGCAAACTGCGACGGCGATTGTCATTGTGGATATGCTGGCGCGCGAACCAGCGCATTTGCGTTGCCCGGCGCCAGTTGGCGCAGCGTTGACTACTCTTCGAACTCCTCGCCCGCGTCGTCCTTGCTGCGCAGTTCTAGCACCACGCTCTCTGATTCCGTTCCTGCTAGCGGATAGTGGACGCGGCGGCGCAAGACAAGTTCTCGCAAGAGTCCCAACTGCCGCGCCTCGTGACGTTCTTCCGTCCAGCGCGGCCCCTTGATCAGCAGCAATCGCTGAAATTGCCCCCAGTGCGGCGCCAGCCACCGCAAGATATCCTTGAGCGGGCCAACCGCGCGGGCGATCAAGGCATCGAACTGTTGATCGACCAGCAAGTCTTGTACCCGGCGCGCGTACACCTGAATGGGTAGCCCGAGGTCCGCGACGATTTGTTCGAGCACGCGGGCCTTCTTGGCCATCGATTCGCAAAGGTCTACGCGCACATCGGGCCGGGCGATCGCAATAAGGACGCCCGGCAGGCCGCCGCCCGAACCGAGGTCGAGGACGTGTTCGCCGGTTTCCAGAAGGCTGGCGACGGCCAGGGCGTCGACCACGTCGCGTCCAACGAATTTTTCGTAGGTGGTGTGCCGCGTGAGATTGAGTTTGGTGTTCCACTCCCACAGCGCGAGCGCATAGCGCTCCAATAGCTCGATTTGCTCGCCTTCGAGCGCGATGCCATGCCGCGCAAGCGTTTGGCGTAAGTCGTCTTGCACTGGACTAGTGGGGGGTTCGTTCACCAGGCTTCTCTCGCAACGCGGACCTTGAATTGAGTCAAACCGTGAATTATAGCCGGCTTTGGTTACAACGGCGGGCGCCGTCGCGTTGCAAACCTCGGCGCGGCGGGCTACGCTGCCACGAGTTGCCCTCCT
>JAIBBY010000019.1 GCA_019694455.1 Pirellulales bacterium | reverse complement strand
GCACTTATGAAATGCTCTGCCACTATCTCAATGGTTGGGCAACCGACGCCGAAGTTGAGAACCATCTGCTCAAGCTCCGCCAAGCCACCGGACCTCCCAGCAACTCTTGAGCCGAACAGAATTGGGCAACGGTCAGCCGGCGGGCCGCGCCGTCCCGCCTTGGCATCTCCCCCATCTTGCCGCGATCGATGCCGTACGACCGGAACTTTCGGCAAGGCTTGCCGTTCTTACTCAACTGTTGTCATCGGCGCGACCGATACTACCGGCACTGCCCGTTATTGAGTCTCCGGGGTGCGGAGGCGATGCGCGGGCGTTGCCCGAGGTGGTCGGGAGTGATAGCGACGATGGCGACGATCCGCGGCAAGCTGTGGCTGCTCTTGTGGGGATTGCTGTTGTTGGCATGGACGCCCGCGCATGCGGCCGATCAGGTGCCAATCGATCCCCTGCCAACCGACATTTTCGATTTCGACCGGTTCCAGCCGTGGGCCGGCTGGGGCATCGTCGAATATGGCGACCATCGACCGAACCAAGGCTATTTTCTGCAGGTCGATTGGCTCAATTGGTTCAGTAACGCGCCGGACTACGTGCCGATTGGCGACGAAACCCAAGCGGGCGAGATCGTCTCAGATGGCTCGTACATGCGTCAAGGCATCAACTCGCTGAACACCGGCATGCTGGTTCCCTCCAACGCCACCGGTTGGCGGGCCGACTTCGGCTATGCCGGCGACAATTGGGGATGGCTCGGCAGCGTGTTTTCCACCAATCCCTTCGAGTCGTACTTCAATCGCAGCGACTCGGAGATCATGTTCCGCGACCAATACACCAACATGGATTGGAATGAGATTACGCAAACCATTATTGTCGACGACGAGCGGTTTGTGCTCGATTCGGTTGGCAAGGAAAGCAACGTCGGGTTGCTCGACGGGTTTGTGGTCCAGCAGCCACTGGGTGTTGTTGATGAGAATTTCAATCAAAATATTCAACACGGCCGCTATTGGGACGGTAACGGCGACGGTGTCATTGATCCAAGCGAGCCGTTAGATTCATTGCCAGTACCGTTCTACGATTTGCTGGACTTGAGGCGGTTGGCGACGGTGTTTCGCACCGTCAAGGTCCGCAACGGATCGCGGGCCGAAGGGGTCGAGCTGGCGCCCTTTTTCCGCACGAATCTCCTGCATCACGGCGGTTATATCGACTTCTTGTTGGGGGCGCGCTACTTCCGCTACACAGAGACCTTCGCCGTAGAAGGATACGGCGAGTTCGAACCGCCCGATGGTGGTGAGGACGAAATCAGAAGCACCAGTCTCTTCGCCGACAGCTATTGGAACACCAAATCGACAAACAACATCGTGGGTCCGCAAATTGGCGGTCGCTGGTCGAAGAAGAAGGGGCGTTGGCTCCTCTCGGCCGAAGGTCGCTACATGCTGGGTTTCAATTGGCAGAACATCAATCAAATCGCCCACCTGGAAACTCAGCAGGTGCCCAATACAAACATCTCGGACGGCAGCGCGATTGACCCACGAATGCTTGGAAATCGGGGCCTTAACACCTTCCTGGCGTTTACGCCCCGGACCGCGCAATACACGCGTCACCAATGGGAGTACAGCAACCTGGTTGAAGTGCGGGCCAACCTTGGCTACCAGGTCACCAAGGCGCTGGTGGTGCAGGCTGGCTGGACCGGGATTTGGGCCGATGGGATCGCCCGCCCGTCGAGCATGGTGGACTACGCCTTGCCGGCCATGGGCATTCGTGACCGCAACCGGCAAGACATCTTCATCCAGGGCCTGAACATCGGAGTGGTGTTCAACCGGTAGCCGCCCGTCGATTGGGGCAGCGAGAATCGCCAGCGATGGCCGCAATACCGCGACCAAGTGCGGCGCGCTCGATCAGCGGTCCAGGCGGTAGCGGCCGCCGGCTACTCCAAGAAGCGTCCCAGCGGCTTGCCGCCAGGCGAGGCCGACTCAGCTAGGCGATGCCGGCAGGCTTGTGGCGACGACGAAGTTCTTCCAGTTCGCTGTACAAGCGATGCCACAAGGGGCTTTCAGGACGCAGTTCGTCCAACAGCGCCTCGGCCTTGGGGAACGTTTCGTCGGTAACCGCGCCGGCGCGAAACAACAATCGCCAAGTCTTCGAGACTTCTTGCTCGGTAAGCAATCAACACCTCACGACGATAACACAGGTTGCAAAACTAGCCGACTTGTCACCAAGCGACTAGCAGTGGGTCTCTTTCTTTTTTCTACTCTTTGCAGTCGAAATCGGCAATACAAACCCCGCTGACGGACGGGGCGCCGTTAATCGATCACGTTTAACGCCCCCACGCCCGCCACATACGCGGCGGTATCGGTCACCACTGGCCGCCGCGACACATAGCGTGGATCCAGCCGCTCGGCCTCTTCGGCCAGCGCCTCCACCGTATAGCGGATCTGCTCCTCGCTATGCAGCGAGGTGATGAAAAACCGCAGCCGCGAAGCGCTTTCTTCCACCGCCGGGTAGAGAATCGGCTGCACGTTGATGCCGCGCTCGTATAGCGCGCGAGACAACTCCAACGAGTGTAACGAGTTGCCGATCACGATCGGGATAATTGGGGTTCCACGGCTCAGCCCGGTGTTCAGGCCGCGAGCTTGCGCCAGATCGAGGAACAACCGCGAACGCGCTTGCAACGTGGCGATCCGTTCTGGCTCGGCTTCCAATAGCCGGATCGAGGCCAGGGCCGCCGCCGCCGCCGGGGGCGCGACGCCGCAGCTAAATACAAACCCGGGGGAGGTGTATTTGAGGTATTCGATCAACTCGCGGCTGCCGCAAATGTAGCCGCCGGTGCTCCCCCACGCCTTACTCAGCGTGCCCATCCACACGTCGACATCGCCAGGATGAGCTTCGTAGTATTCGCCGATGCCGCGGCCACGGCGACCCAGCACGCCGGTCGAGTGCGCCTCGTCGATCATCAAGAAGCACTTATGACGCTTCTTCACTTCGATAAAGCGCGGCAGATCGGGGAAGTCGCCGTCCATGCTATATGCCCCTTCAATCGCCACCATCACGCGACGATAGCGGGTGCGCAGGTCGGCCAGCAGACGGTCGAGCGCGCGCCAATCGTTGTGCGGGAAGGGGCGATGCTTGGCGCCGGAGAGCAGGCAGCCTTGCACGATGCTGTTGTGGGCCAGCGCGTCGTGCAGGATCAGATCGCCGGGGCCGAGCAGATGGCCAATCGCATTGACGTTGGTGGCATGTCCGCCCACGAAGCACACGGCGTCCTCGGCACCAGTGAACTCGGCCAAGGCTTCTTCCAATTCGCGGTGAATCACGCGCTCGCCGGACACCAGACGGCTGGCCGACGACGAGGTGCCATAACGGTCGATGGCATCTTTGGCCGCCTTCATCACCGTGGGATCGCCCGACATGCCCAGATAGTTGTAACTGGAGAAGTTGATGAACTCCTGGCCGGCGATCACCGCGGTGTCGTTGGTGATTTGCTCGTGCGCCATGAAGTAGGGGTTCACCGTTCCGGCCGCCAGCATGGCGTCGATGTTTTGCCGCAGCTTGAGATACTCGGGGTACAGCTCAAAGCGGTAGCACTCGGGCGGAATGGCGTCGATCGACGGCTTGGGGCCCAGCGCCGCGTCGCCATCCAGCAAATACTCCTCCACCGCCTCGACGATTTCACGCACCGTTTCGAGCTGCGGGCCCACATCTTCCGGCATGCGGCCTCCGTAGTGCTCTTCGATCATCGCTTGCAGCTCGATGCGTTGCAGCGAGTCCATGCCCAACTGCGCCATGGAAGTGTCAAGCGTCACATGCACGGCGCGTTCGGCGGCGATGCAGCGAATCATGTCCATGACCGCGGCGCCGATGCTGGCCGTGTCGGGTCGACTGGCGCTGCCGTTTTTAGCGCCCATGGAAGTCTCCTTCTTCGCGGGCCTGGCGGTGTGAGTCGAGGCAAGGGGCGCGCTCTTGGGGGCGTGCGCCGTCCAACTCGCGCCGTTGCCGGTATGGTTGCGGTGGCCATTGGCGCCCGGCTTGTGCGCGGCCTTTGGCACTGGCGCGCCGGCGCGGGATAGCGAGGGCGCCGATTGCTCCTTCAGCTCTTGGACAGCGGCGGAGGCGAGCGTCGCGGCGCGCCACTGAGCCACCACCTTAAGTTGCTCCTTGACGAAGGCATTGCGGCAGGCGTGGCGTTGGATCTTGCCGCTGGAGGTTTTAGGGACACTGCCAGGGCGCACCAGCACGATCGCGTCGAGCTGCAGCTCGTGCTCGCGGGACACGGCGTGCCGAATGGTTTCAATTAGGCGATCCACGTCGTCCTGGTAACCGCGTTCAACCTCTTGAACCACGACCAAATAGCTGCGTCCGCCAAAATCGCAGGAGAACGCGGCGCCCGAGTTGGGTCGTAACGCGGCGTCGCAATGCTCAACCGTCAGCTCAATGTCTTGCGGGTAATGATTGACGCCGCGCACGATGATCAGGTCCTTGATGCGGCCGGTCACATACAGCTCGCCCCCGTCCAAAAAGCCCAGGTCGCCCGTTCGCAGAAAGGGGCCTTCGCCGGTGTTGCGAATCCGCGCGAAAAAAGTGTCTTCCGACTCGGCGGGGCGGCGCCAATAGCCTTGCGCCACGCTTGGGCCATGGACCCAAATTTCGCCCACGGTGCGATTGGGGCAGCGGGTCAAATGATCGGGATCGACAATCACCACCTTTTGGTCGGGCAGCGATTGGCCGCAACCCACTAGTCGCCGTGCCGCCGAAGAGTGTCCCGTCGCCGTCGCGGCCTCTCCATGATCGAGTCGCCGGCCATCATAAACGCCGATCCGGGGCGCTTTGCGAGCAGCCCCGCCTGAGACGATCAGCGTGGCTTCGGCCAACCCATAACACGGATAAAACGCCTCGCGGCGGAAGCCGCACGGGGCAAAGTATTGCGCAAATCGCTCCAGAGTCTCCTCGCGCACTGGTTCAGCCCCGTTGAACGCTACGTGCCAACTGCTCAAGTCGAGCGTGTCGCGCTGTTCAGGGGTTACTTTGCGCAAACACAAGTCATAGGCAAAGTTGGGGCCGCCGCTGATGGTCGCGCGATACTTGGAGATGGCCTGCAGCCAGCGGATGGGTCGCTGCAAAAACGCCATCGGCGACAGGATGACGTTCGAAACACCTAAATAGATGGGCTGCACAACGCCCCCTACCAAGCCCATATCGTGATAGCTGGGCAGCCAAAAAACGCCAGACGACGAGCGCACATTCTCAAAACCGTATGAGATCAGCGCCGAATTGTGCAGCAGGTTGTTGTGGCTAAGCATCACCCCCTTGGGGGTGCCGGTCGAACCCGATGTGTATTGCAAAAAGGCCAAGGTGTCGCCGTCAATTGCCGGTTCTTCCCAGCTTTCCTCAATGCCGGTCGCCGTTTCTTCGGTGGTAAGCCATTCCAGCCTGCCCAGGTCGGGCGTTTCCTCAAACCAAGGGGTCACGCGTTCCAGCACCGATTGAGTCGTCAGGGCGACTCGCGCACCGGCGTCCGACACAATTGCCTGGATTCGTCCCAGCGAGCGGTTCATGCGCGGCGGGTATGCCGTCACGGCGACCACCCCCGCGTACAAACAGCCGAAGAAGCCGGCGATGAAATCCAGCCCAGGCGGGTACAAGAGCAATACCCGCTCGCCAACCAGGTCGCGTTCCTGCAACATGGCCGCGATCGCTCGTGCCCGCCGGTCTAGTTCCTGGTAGGAAAGATGGGTTTCTTCGTTCTCACCGTCGACGAGGTACGTGAATGCCCGCTCATGAGCCAAAAACTGCGTACGGTGCCGCAGCATTTCGACAAGAGTATGCGGGTTGAAAAAGCTGCCAGAAAGGCGGTCAAAAAACACGGCCAATTATCCTCCTGTCACACCGTTGGCCCAAGCGGACCACATCGGCGCGCGACAAATGCGTGACGTCGCCCTAAGCGGCAACATCCAGCACTGGTTGTGAAGCAAATCCTGCGTCAAGCGCGAACCCCGCTAGCACAGTTGAAGAAGCCTGGAATCGAAACGGTCGGCCGGTCAAAACCAGCGCACGCATCGCGATTCGCCATCGACTCTCTCAAAACGCGCTCACTATCGGTGAATTAGGCGGGAACCGTGCTCGTCGTTGGGTCGGATCATCAAGATCCCCCAAGCCGGTCCAATCTCGGAGCCAGACGTGAAGAAACTGGCTTGGCATGGTTAGCAAGCGGCTGCTTGCCTTAGGTAGGGTGATGTTAAAAAAGTACCACGTAATCTCAACTGATTCAAACACTTTCAGCACTTCGGCTGGTACTTTGCGGATCAAAAGAACCGCGCGTCCGATGCGACCGCAAATGCTTCCCAGGCTTATCCAAATTGGTGCATAGCATGTGCCATCGAACGCATCTTTCGGTATCGACGGAACTTGCATGTAGTGGTTGATGTGGCTCCAGCAAGTGATACGGCGCGAACATCCGAAATACTACATGCGTCCACACGCCGGATTGGCCTGTGTGGCTTGCCAATATCCTGGGTTTCGCATCACCCGACTAACAGGGGGATGGAATGAGAATCCATTCAGTCGAGAGGGTTTGCCTGGCCCTCCATGGCAACGCAACTGCTAGCAGTCGGAATTGCTACACCCGCACAGCAGCATCGCCAACCAACTGGTCGGCCAGGTTCGCTCTGATTGGCGCGACGACTTGGTTGATAAATTGCTGAACCTGCTGCGCCGCTCGCCCCGTATAGAGCCGACCGTCTCCCAGAGCTTGAACGTCGATCCCCGCAAAGGCCGAATCACCAGCCAGCCGTGTCAGCAGGTCGTTGGACGCGCCCTGTTCCTTCATGCGCGCGGCGGCCGCCATGCTGTGCTGTCGGATTCGCTCGTGCAATTCTTGACGATCTCCTCCTCGCGCCACGGCGGCCATCAACAAGTTTTCTGTCGCCATGAAGGGCAACTCGTCCGCCAAACGCCGCTGAATGACGGTCGGATGCACCACAAGCCCGTCGACAACGTTCTGGTACAGAATCAGCACGGCATCGATCGCCAAAAACGCCTGGGGCAACGATAGCCGCCGATTGGCGCTATCATCCAGCGTCCGCTCGAACCACTGCGTTGCCGCGGTACTAGCGGCGTTGCCTTCCAGATGCATCACGAAGCGGGCCAAGCTACAGATTCGCTCCGCCCGCATCGGATTGCGCTTGTACGCCATGGCCGACGAGCCAATTTGCTTCTCTTCAAACGGTTCTTCCAGTTCTCGCAAATGTTGTAGCAACCGTAGGTCGGTCGCCGTCTTATGCGCGCTCTGACCAATGCCTGACAAGACGGCCAGCACCTGCGCGTCGATCTTTCTGGGATAGGTTTGCCCGGTCACTGGATAGCATTCGGCGAATCCGAACTTCTGGCAAACCAATTGTTCCAGCCGTTCGACCTTGGCGTGGTCGCCATCAAACAGCGCCAAAAAGCTGGCCTGCGTGCCGGTGGTGCCTTTGACCCCCAGGGCCTTCAGGCTCGCTAGCCGATGCTCGAGGTCGCGCAAATCCTCCACCAGATCGTAGGCCCACAGCGCGGCCCGCTTGCCCACGGTGGTCGGCTGCGCGGGCTGAAAATGTGTGAATGCCAGGCACGGCAACTCGGCCCAGCGCTCCGCGAAAACGGCCAGCCGATCAATGACCCGCGCCAATCGCGAGCGCACCAGTTCGAGCGACTCGCGCAGCAGAATCAAATCGGTATTGTCGGTGACATAGCAGCTTGTGGCGCCGAGATGGATGATCGGCCGGGCGACGGGGCAAGCATCGCCATAGGCATGCACATGCGCCATCACGTCGTGGCGCAATTGGCGCTCGTAACGATCGGCAGCGGCAAAATCGATGTCATGCACATGCGCGCGCAGTTCAGCAACCTGCTCTGCGCTGATCGGCAGTCCCAGCTCCGCCTCGGCCTCGGCCAATGCCACCCACAGCCGCCTCCACGTTTCAAATTTTTGCTGGGGGCTCCAGATGCGGCTCATCTCGCGCGACGCATAGCGCTTGATGAGGGGATTCTCGTAATGGTCAAGCGAATCGGCCACGCCAGTCGATCTCCGGCTACGCGTCTAAAACATCCAGTGTAACCGGTTCCCTGGCGTTTCGGCAGATTCTGACTCCGGCGTCTCGCCAATGCGGATGCTGGCTGCTAGAGTGTCTCGCCGGAACAGGGACCAGGAACAGAGAGGAAACATCTTCCATGGATGGTCGTGCGCGGCGGCGCTGCCGCATATCTTGCGCGCTGGGCATGCTCTTGGTGTCGGCCGAAGTCTGTCAGGCCGGCTCGCCGCGATCCACCCCCTATCGGCCAACGGCGCGCGTCTATCGCTACGACGCCAAAGCGGATCGGATTTTGCGTTATGACAGCGCGGTGACTCCGTCCGTTCGGCGTCGCCCGGGTGGCGATCTGTCGTATCACGGCAACCGGTTGACGCAGTCCCGCTACATCGGCAACTGGGGCGAAGGTGGGTATTACGAAGCGTTTGCCGATCACGTCGAATCGCGACAACTCGACGGCCGCAAATATCAGTACCGTATTCGACGGTAGCGACGGCTCTATCTTGCGTCTGCTTCCGCGCGTCCACGGCAAACGCCGCCAAGCCCAACACGGCGTAATCGCGTATGATGGACGCACTGCCCGGCGATGCGACCGTGCGACCTAGGCGTAATCAGTTGCCGCTTAAGGCCTCCGATGGACACGCAACAACGGCTCGAACAAATCGTCGAAACCGTTCGCAACATGAGCCGTCAGACCGACGCGCAAGAAGTGGTGCGCGATTATGGCGAACGCATGAAATCGCTCGTGCATCGCGACAGCCTGATATCACTGAGCCGTCGCGGACTGGAGTATCCGTACTTTCGAGTCACGCGCTGCACTCGCTGGACGGAAGATGTCAATCCTTGGAAGGAACCGCACCGACTACCACTGTTCAAAGGCGGCTTGCTGGCGGACCTCATTTATCAAGAGACGCCCCGACTGCTCGAAGATTACTCCCTCGCCCCCGACGAGCCGGCCATCGAGTATCTGCAAGGTTTTCGGCTGCTCTCGGCGATTCCGCATTTTCATGGCGGAGTGGCGACGAATATGGTGATCACGTTGCACAAAGATCCCGCGTCGTTCGAGCGAGATCGCTTTCCTGAAATGGTGCTGACCAGCAATCTGTTTGGGCGCGCCACCTACAATCTGGTGCTGGCGGACGAATTGAAAACCGCCTACGAAGCGCTCGATCACGAGTTCCAGATCGTTGGCGACATTCAACGCGCGCTGTTGCCTGCAGAATTGCCGCGCATCGACGGGCTGGAGATGGCCGCGCATTATCAAACATCGCGCCGCGCTGGCGGGGATTACTACGATTTCTTTCCCTTGCCCGGCGGTTGCTGGGGCATTTTCATTGCCGACGTCAGCGGTCACGGCACGCCGGCCGCCACGGTGATGGCGATTACGCACGCGGTGGCGCACGCCTTTCCCGGGCCGCCTACGCCCCCCGCCGAGATGTTGAATTTTCTCAATCAGAAGCTTACGGGGCGCTTCATGAGTCGGACGAGCAGTTTTGTGACCGCGTTCTACGCCATCTTCGATCCACAAAAGCGCGAGCTGACCTATGCCTGCGCTGGGCACAATCCCCCGCGACTACGGCGCGCCGGGCAGATTCTGCCACTGGATCAGGTGGCCGGACTGCCGATCGGCGTCGACTTCGACCATCAGTTTCAAGACCAACCATTGAAGCTGGAAACCAACGATTTGATACTGTTCTACACCGATGGAATCACGGAGGCCTTCAACTCCCAGGGGCAAATGTTCGGCGTGCCGCGACTCGATGCGTCGCTCGCTGCCGGTGACGCCTCGGCGGAACAAGTAGTCAGCAAATTGGTTGAACAGTTGGACGCGTTTTGCGCGGGGCAGCCAGTCAGCGACGACCGCACTTTGCTTGCGCTGCGCGTGCGCTAGCCAAGCCCCGTTGGCGCGCCAATCGCGAGGCCGTGGCATCACCGGACCTGCTGGCGTATCATGCCGCTGCCGTGATTTCGACGGCCTTCGCCGCATGCTCCTTTCGCTTTCCCGTTACGCGCTGCGACCAACTCATGCGATCGTTCACTCCCGGCTTGCTTGCTGACCAGGGCTACCGCATGCCGGCCGAATGGGAACCGCACGCCGCCACGTGGCTCTCGTGGCCGCACAATCCGGCGACCTGGCCGGGCAAGTTCGAACCCATCCCCGCCGTCTACGCCAAGCTGGTCGAAACACTCGCCCGCCACGAGCGGGTCCGCATTCTGGCCGGCGGCTCCGAGGTGATGCGTCAGGCGCGTGACATGGTGGGTCGCCTCGAAAACGTCGAGTTGTTCGACATCCCCACCAACGACTGCTGGATGCGCGATCACGGTCCCACTTTCCTGGTCGGACAGCCCTCGTTGGCGCCGGCGCTCGTCGATTGGGAATACAACGCCTGGGGCGGCAAGTATCCCCCTTTTGATCTCGATAATCGTGTGCCGACCGAGCTTGCGCAGCGACTTGGCCGGCGGCGGTTCGCGCCGGGCATCATCCTCGAAGGGGGCGCTGTCGACGTGAACGGAAAAGGAACTCTGCTCACCACCGAGCAATGTTTGCTCAATCCCAATCGCAATCCCAATCTGTCGCGCGCCGAAATTGAGCAATACCTCGCCGACTATCTGGCCGCGCCGCACGTCCTCTGGCTCGCGGGCGGCATCGTCGGCGACGACACCGACGGGCATATCGACGAACTGGCCCGCTTTGTCAATCCGACCACGGTAGTCGCCGCGGTCGAATCCGATCCGGGCGACGAAAACTACGCTCCCCTGCAAGACAACCTCGACCGTCTGCGCGGCTTCCGCGATCAAGATGGACGACCGCTTGATGTGATTCCGCTACCCATGCCGGCGCCGATCCATCATGCCGGGCAGCGGCTGCCCGCCTGCTATGCCAACTTTTATATCGCCAATGGCGTGGTGGTGGTTCCGCAGTTCAACGACCCGGCCGATGCCGTAGCAGTGCAAACGCTCGCTCGGCTATTTCCAGATCGACAGGTGATCGGACTGCCGGCGGTCGATCTGGCCTGGGGACTTGGCGCCTACCATTGCATTACGCAGCAAGAGCCGCGGCTGGGGTAATCACGCGCGCTTACCGCCGCGCATGAATATGCGACAGCGCGCCTGCTGTCCGCAGTCGACTTACCTCGGCTTTGGCACTTTGGCACGCGGCTACGAAATAACCCTTGAGACTTTCGCGCCAGCCGATACGATTGGTAACTGGTTCGCGGAATCAAACCGCATGCCAACGCCCCCTTAGCTCAATTGGCAGAGCATCTGACTCTTAATCAGAGGGTTGATGGTTCGAGTCCATCAGGGGGCATTTTTAATGCGCCGCGAGGTTGACGCATGCTTGTCGCGGTCGGGTCCACCAGTTGCCGGCACGGGCAATTCACCCTGCGCCGCTACTGGCTCACCAAAAAGCTCTCGTCGCCGCGAGTGAGGTAAATCGTGTCCTCCTCCAGCGCCTGGCACAGCTCAGCCAGGAAAGCGATCAGTTTGTCGAAATCGGATTCCGCCTCGAACGACACCTCGAATCGCTCGGTCACGTCGTGCGTCAGTTCGCCGCCGCTGCTGATCCAATAACCCTTCACGGGCGAAGGGGTCTGCGTATACGCCTTGTAGTGCTGGATGAGGAACTCGTGGATGTGGGCGCGGGTTGAATTTTCGCGGAAGTAGCGGGGCGAATCGAGCTTGTGCGACGGAATGTAAAAGGCGGTCATCTTGCCGATGGGAGTGATCTGCGGCATTTGCGGCTCCTGCGATGGCGGCGCCCGTGTTGATTAGCGGCCTTTGAAACGCGGGGGGCGTTTCTCAAAAAACGCCGTCATCGCCTCGCCCACATCCTCGGTGGTGATGAGCTGGCTCTGCGCCCAGCGCTCGATGGCAAGTTGCGTGTGCTTGTCGAGCCCGTCCCCCTGATCGACGATCAACTTGGCCAGTCCCACCGCCAGGGGCGCGTTGGCGGTGATCTCGCTGGTCAGCTTGCGCGTGGCCTCCATAAGCTGCGCGGCCGGAACCACGCGGTTCACCAGTCCCCAGGACAACGCCTCTTGCGCGTCGACCGAGCGCGCGGTCATCAGCATGTCCTTGGCGCGGCTGGGGCCGACCACGCGCGACAACCGCGTCGTCCCCCCCACATCGGCCACCAGGCCCATTCGCGCTTCGGGGATGCTCAGCTTCAAGTCGTCGCTCGCCACCCGCAGATCGAAGGCCAACGCCAGTTCGAGCCCCAGGCCGATCACCTGCCCTTGCAGCGCGCCGATCACTGGCGCCTCGACCCGTTCGATCTGATCGAGCGCCAGTTGCAAGTCGCTGGCCAATCGTCGCAGCCAGCGCGCGGGATTCTGGTCGCCCGCCTCCCCCTTGCTCTGGGCAAGCGACATGATGTCGATGCCCGCCGAGAACAAGGGCCCCTCGGCCGAGACGATCACCGCGCGGATTGCCGGCTGTTCGTCGGCCGTGGCCACGGCGGCGCCAATCTCGCGGATCATGTCGGGCGTCAGCGCGTTGCGCTTCTCGGGTCGCGCCAATCGCACATGCAGAATGGCGTCTTCGATTTCGGTGCGGACGTAACCGGTGGTCATGGCGGATCTCGCGCGATAGCGGGGTAAACGACGCTGCGATTGTAACAAAGCCGCCAGCATGGCGTGGCGTTTGTCAAGCGCGTCAGCGGGCAAATTTGCGCCGGCCGGACGCTCGGTTTTCGCCGAGATTCGCGGGCCGCTGGCCTTGGCGCCGATCGGCTTTCTATAATCGAAAGATCATCTCCGATCGCGCCCCACGCGACCCAACGCGTGCTGGCGCGGTCAGCGTGGCGAAGGTCGACTCGGGCCAGCGCCGCGCGTCGTACATCCATAACACAGCAGCCAGCCGCTCGCCCAAGGAATCGTCATGCCTGTTCCGATGCAGTTGTCGCGGATCATCATCAGCGAGATCGCCGACCAGCAGGTGATTTACTTGAAGGAAGTGGAAGGACAGCGGACGTTCCCCATCTTGATCGGCATCTTCGAGGCGACGAGCATCGACCGGCGGGTGAAGGGGTTCATCTCGCCGCGGCCGCTGACGCACGACCTGATCGTGAACATGGCCGAGCAGATGGGCGCCGAGTTTCAAGACGTGGTGATTAGCGAGCTCAAGGAGCACACCTATTACGCGCGGCTGCGATTGCGACACGAAGGGGAGTTGATCGAGATCGACGCGCGGCCGTCCGACGCGATCGCCGTGGCCGTGACCTGCGAACCGCAATTGCCGATCTACGTGAACGAGGAAGTGCTCGACGACGTGCTGGGAGAGTAGAACATCAATGGGCTAGCGCCCATCGCAATGGACGTTCGCCGCGTTGCGGCTGACCACACGATTTCACTCTGATTCCGCCTGCTCGGCCGCGCGGCGGGCCGCTTTGATCTCCTCCTTGGTCTCTTCCATGAGTCCCGTCGGAGTGAAGCTCTGCGGCAGCGCGCGAGGTGGAAACTCCCTCAGCGTCGCCGCGAACTTGCCCACCTCGTCCATGCCGTAGTAGCTGAGAAACGCGTGGTTCATCCACCAGTCCCAATAGGTGTTGGAGGTGATGTCCGCGCGCTCATAGGGATCGGTGAACAGGTTGTAGAACTTCTGCAGCCGCAGTTTGGTGAAGGGCTCTGCCCAGACTTGCATCGTGCCTGGGGCGCGCTGTTCCTGAAAAACCCCCTTCCACTGCTTCACGCGCACCGCGACCAAATCGCCGTCGTCGTCGCAGTAGAAGAATTTGCTCCGCGCGCTGGTGGGTGACTCACCGCGCAAAAACGCCGCTTGGTCGTAGCCGTCCAGGTGGACTTTGTACTCCTTGCCATTGGCCGTGTAACCCTGCTTGAGCTTGCTGACGATTTCGGGCTCGCCCGCGATCGAGCAGAAGGTGGGCAGCCAATCGTTGTGGCTCATGATTTGATCGGTGACCATCGACGGCTTGACCACGCCGGGCCAGCGGATGATGCAGGGGACGCGGAAGGCGCCCTCCCAATTGGTGTTCTTTTCCGAGCGAAAAGGGGTGGTGGCGCCATCAGGCCAGGTGTTGGCGTGTGGGCCATTGTCGGTGGTGTAAAGGACGATGGTGTCGTCCGCGATGCCAAGGTCGTCGAGCGTCTTGAGGATCGCGCCGACCGTCGCGTCGTGCTCAATCATGCCGTCGATGTATTCGCTGTCGCCATGTTGGAACTTGCCGCGATGCTCCGGCCGCACATGGGTGCGCAGGTGCATGCGGGTGCTGTTCCACCAGCAGAAGAAGGGCTTGTCGTCCGCAGCTTGTCGCTTGATGTAGTCGATGGCGGCGGCGGAGGTCTCGTCGTCGATCGTCTCCATCCGCTTTCTGGTCAAGGGGCCGCTGTCTTCGATGACTTGTTTGCCCACTTTGCCAAATCGCGGATCGACGGTGGGATCGTCCCGATCGCTGGCGGCGCACTTCAGCACGCCGCGCGGGCCAAACTTGGCCTTGAACGCCGGATCGTTAGGGTAGTCGGGCAGCTCCGGCTCTTCCTCGGCGTTCAGGTGATAGAGGTTGCCAAAGAATTCGTCGAATCCGTTGACGGTTGGCAGCGTCTCGTTGCGGTCGCCCAAGTGGTTCTTGCCAAACTGGCCGGTGTGGTAGCCCAACTGCTTGAGCATGCCGGCGATGGTGGGGTCGAGTTGATTCATGCCCATCGGCGCGCCAGGAAATCCGACCTTGGTAAGGCCGGTGCGGATGCCGTGCTGGCCGGTGATGAAGGCCGCGCGCCCGGCGGTGCAGCTTTGTTCGCCGTAGTAGTGGAGAAAGCGCAAGCCTTCTCTGGCCAGCCGATCGATGTTGGGCGTGGTGTAGCCCATCAGGCCGTCGCTATAGGCGCTGATGTTGCTGATGCCGATGTCGTCGCCGAAGAGGACGAGGATATTTGGCTTCTTGGCGGTCGAGTTGTTGCCGACGGCGCCGCGACGGCGTCCATCGGCCAGGGCCAACAGGTCGCCGCGCTCGGCGCCAATCTGGCAACAGGCCGGCGTTGGGCTCTCGGTCGGGGAAGCGCCGAGTGGCGCTGGCGCCAAGGCGGCGTCGGCCGGCGCGCGGCCAAGATCGGAGGTTGCCGCGATGTACCCCAGGAGTCCGCCCAGCGCGAGCATAACAATGCCAGACAGGTGCGACCGTGTGAACATGAGTTTCCCCTACCGATGAGTGTGAATGGTTTGCGCCGGGGTATTGTAGTCCGGTGTCGGTGGGCTGTCGCCTATTGCAAATATCTCAATGGGCTAGCGCCCATCGCAATTGGCTTGCGCCGCTTTGCGGCTGAGTACACGGCTAAATACATGGCGACTCAATGGGGCGACAGAACATAGCCCCGGGGCGCGAGCAAGTTTTCAATCAGATCTTCCCACACCGGCAATTCGCCCGATAATGCCCCCCATGTGGAATCTCACCATGCGATTGCAAAATGTGCTGGCACGGCTTTGGGCGTCGTTCACCTATGTGGGGCTGGCGCTGGCCACGTTGTTTGCCGCCGCCTCGCTGACGCCTTCGCTGTTGCCAAGGCACTTCGCCGTGCAAGGGGTGCTGTGCGGCGTTTCGCTCGCCGCCGGTTATGGCGTGGGCGTGTTTGTGGTATGGCTGTGGCACTTTATGGAGATCCCCGACTTCGGGGCCAGAACGCAGCGCGTCAGCAAGCGCATCACCACCGCGGCCGTGTTGGTGGTGGCGGTGCTGTTCTTGTGGTGGGCGACGGTGTGGCAGAATTCGATTCGCGAGCGAATGGAGATGCCGCCGGTGGAGACGGCCTACCCGTATCGGCTTGGCGCTATTGCCTTGTTGGTTGGCGTCACATTGATTATCGCCGCGCGCGGCGTCGGCGCCATGTGGCGGCAAGTCAACAACCGGATCAAGCAGGTGGTTCCGCGCCGCGTGTCGCAGGTGGTGAGCACCGTGCTGGTGATCGCGGCGCTGTTTTTGCTCGCCAACAAAGTCGTCGCTCGATTGGCGCTGGGCGCCGCGGACAAGGTTTTTTCGGAACTCGATCAGGTGATCGACGACGGCGTCGAGCAGCCGCGGCTGACCACCGCCTCGGGCAGCGCCGAATCGCTGGTCGATTGGAACACCATCGGACGCTGGGGTAAGCAATTCATCACTCTCGGGCCCACCAGGGAGAGCATCGCCGAGTTCTCGGGAAAAGACGCGCAAGCGCCGCTGCGTGTGTACGTGGGGCTGGGGTCAAGATCAACGAATGCTGACAGAGCCAAACTTGCGCTGAACGAACTCGTCCGCGTGGGCGGTTTCCAGCGGTCGCTCTTGGTGGTGGCCACGCCGACTGGCACCGGCTGGCTCGATCCGGGAGCGGTCGACACCCTGGAGTATCTGCATGGCGGCGATACGGCGATCGTGAGCATGCAGTATTCGTATCTACCGAGCTGGATCACGATTCTCGTCGATCCAGCGCGGTCGCGCGATTCGGCCGCTGCATTGTTCGATGAAGTCTACGAATACTGGACCAAACTGCCCAAGGAGAGCCGGCCCAAGTTGTACGTGCATGGCCTGAGCCTCGGAGCGCTGGGTTCGGCCGCCAGCACCGACCTGTTCACCGTGTTCGAGGATCCGATCCAGGGAGGCGTATGGAGCGGGCCGCCGTTTCCAAGTTCGGTGTGGTCCAAGACGACGCACGAGCGCAATCCCGACTCTCCGATGTGGCTGCCACGGGTGCGCGATGGCAGTATGCTGCGCTTCACCGGGCGCGAGTGTTCGCTGCAAGAATCTGGCAATCGCTGGGGACCGATGCGATTTGTGTTTATCCAGCATGCCAGCGACCCAATGACGTTCTTCTCGCCCGAGTCGTTGTATCGACGCCCCGCCTGGCTGGTGGGCGAGCGCGGGCCCGACGTGTCGCCATATTTGCAGTGGTTTCCGATTGTCACGTTCCTGCAGACCGGATTCGACCTGCCAATGGCCACCAGCGTGCCGTTTGGTTATGGACATAACTACGCGGCGGAGAGCTATATCGACGCCTGGGTCGAAGTGACGCAGCCACCAGACTGGGACGCTGACGACACCGAGCGGCTGAAGAAGCAGTTTGCCCAAGAATAGAGGGCAGCTTGGTCCTGATCCGTTGGCGGCGCGAGTGCTATTTTCTTCGATGGGCTGACGCCCATCGCAATTCGCTTGCGC
The DNA here is from genome assembly GCA_019694455.1 of Pirellulales bacterium. Taxonomy (NCBI): domain Bacteria; kingdom Pseudomonadati; phylum Planctomycetota; class Planctomycetia; order Pirellulales; species Pirellulales bacterium. The sequence continues at coordinate 69,673 of JAIBBY010000019.1, read as the reverse complement.
CGCTTTGCGGCTGAGAAGATCGCCAACCCGCCCCAAAGGGGAGTGCTGTGATCCATTTGTTCGATGGGCCAGCATCCATCGCAATTGTCTGTCGCCTTTTTGCGGCTACTTTCTTTGCGCCCCAACGGGGCGCCGGTACATAGCCAAGGGACGTCAGCCCCTGGCTATTTGATGGGATTGGGACGAGTCGTCCTGGAATCAATCCCAAACATATCGTTCATCCCATTCGAGTTCGTTCCGCCGCAGGAAGTCGCGAAACTCTTCTTGGTAAGTTGCGGTGCGATGATGCGCTTCTTGATTGGCCAGGTACGCCTTTACCTGTTCGATATTGGAATAGCTCACTGCAAACGCGCCGTAGCCGTCCTGCCACCAAAAATTGTCAACGGCCAACTCATCATGCATCCAGCGCGACGAGTTGGCTTTGATGAGTCGAACCGCATCAGCCACCGTGATTGTCCGGCTCAAAGAGGTCAGCAGATGCACATGGTCTGGCATTCCGCCGGCGGCGATCAATCGGCACGAAGCGTTGCGCAATACTCCCCCGATGTATTCAAACAAGCGCGGTTGGACGTTGCGCTCGATCACCGGCTGCCGGTGCTTGGTGCTAAACACGATGTGGCAATGAAGCGAAGCGAACGATTGCGGCACGGGTGAACCTATCTACATGGTCCAGGGAATTGTGGGCCATCGCGATTCGCATCGCTCCGCCATTCATCCGATGGGCTGGCGCCCATCGCAATTCGCTTGCGCCGCTTTGCGGCTGAGAAGATCGCCAACCCGCCCCAACGGGGCGGAAAGTACATAGCCAAGGGGCGTCAGCCCTTGGCTATTTGACAACTTGATATCGCGCCTATTGCCGCACATCCCGAAACGCCTGCTGCAGCGCGGCAAGCGCCGCGGGGCCCTTGGCGCCATCGACAACAACATTCACCCGCACCTCGCTGGTGTTGATCATCTCGACGTTGATGCCCGCCTCGCAGAGCGCCTGAAACATGCGAATCGCCACGCCGGTATGGCTGCGCAGGCCAATTCCGGAAACCGAGAGTTTGGCGATCTTCGGGCTCTGCGTCACTTGGCGACAACCGAGTTCACGCGCGATGCGCCCCACCACGTCGACCGCCTTGGACAGGCTGTCTTGCGGCACGGAGAAACTAAGATTCGCGGCGCCACCAGGACCGAAGCCTTGCACAATCATGTCGACAAAGATCCCCTCTTCGCCAATGCGCTCAAACACACGAGCCGCCACGCCCGGCTGGTCGGGCACCCCTTCGATGGTGACCCGGGCTTGCGAGTCGTCGAGCGTGATGTCGCCAATCGCCAGGTCTTCCATACCTTGCAGGCGCGCGATCACCGCTAGCGCGTCGCCGTTGACTGTCTTGGCGCTCTCGATCTTTCCGGCGCGGCTGTGCTTGGATTCTTGTTGCAGCTCAAAGTTCTGATGCACGCAGCGCAGCGCTGGCAATCCGTGCGCGGCGTCGACCAGCACCGAGATTTTGATTTCGCTGGTGGTGATCATCTTGATGTTCACGCCCGCCTCGGCCAGCGCGCGGAACATTCGCTGCGCGACGCCGGTTTGCCGCGCCATGCCTAGCCCCACCGCCGACAACTTCGACACACTGTCGTCCTCGGTCCAACCGGCGGCGCCCAACTCAATCACCGCCTCTTGCACCGCCTCGATCGTGGCCGGCAGGTCGATGCGTGGCACGGTGAAGCTGATGTCCGCTTTGCCGCCGACTCCCACGTTCTGCACGATCATGTCGACCGCCACCGCCCGAGCGGCGATCTTGGAGAAGATGGCATAGCTGGTGCCGGGGCGGTCGGGCACGCCTTGCACGGTGACCAGGGCCTCGTTCTTTACCAAGGCCGCGCCGCTCACCGCCAGATCGGGCGATTCCGGCTCGGCCACGATCATGGTGCCGGCGCGATCGGTGAAGCTGCTGCGCACATGGATCGGCACGCCAAACTTCTTGCCGAACTCGATCGCCCGGCTGTGCATCACACCGGCGCCGAGGCTGGCAAGCTCCAGCATCTCGTCGTAGCTCACTTGCCGCAGCATCCGCGCTTCAGGCAGTTGGCGCGGATCGGTGGTGTAGACGCCGTCAACGTCGGTGTAGATTTCACACGAATCGGCCTTGAGCACGGCGGCCAGCGCGACTGCGGTGGTGTCGCTCCCTCCACGGCCGAGCGTGGTGATGTTGAAGTCTTCATCGCTCCCTTGAAAACCGGCGGCGATGACGATGTTGCCGGCGTCGAGCAATTGCTTCATCCGCTCGGTGGAGATCGAGCGAATGCGGGCCTTGGTGTGCGTGCTGTCGGTCTTGATGCCGATTTGGGCGCCCGTCAGGCTGACCGCCTTGTTGCCGAGCGACTGAATCGCCATCGCCATCAGGGCCACGCTCACTTGTTCGCCGGTCGAAAGGAGCATGTCCATTTCGCGGGCAGAGGGGCGATCGGTCAGTTCATGTGCCAGCGCGATCAAGGCGTCGGTGTTCTTGCCCATGGCGCTGACCACTACGACCACCTGGCTGCCAGCCTGATGGGCTCGAATCGCCTTGCGCGCGGCGGAGAGAATCTTGCTGGGATCGGCGACGCTGGTGCCACCGAATTTTTGGACAATAAGAGGCATGGCGTTGTTCAATTTCTCCAATTCCGAGTGACGCGCGCTGACGGCATGTCAGCCCAAAAACCAGCCCATCGATTTCCAGCCGTCAGCGAAAGAAAGCGGCGATTCGCCCGCTGATTTCTCGTTGTAGGTTCGCGCGGAGTCTGGTTTGATTCCCGATCCGCAAACCGCCAGTGGCACAAAGCCGTGGCTATGCGTCTTGGTGCGCAGTGGCGTGGGGTGGTCAGGCGAAACGAGGATACGATAGTCGCCCCGCTTCTGGAGTGCAGCGTGCAGCGGCGCTACGATCTGCTCGTCGATCTGCTCCAGCGCGCTGATCTTGGCTGCGCAGTTGCCTTCGTGCGACGCCTCGTCGGTGGCCTCGACATGCACGCAGACAATGTCGGTCTGGTCGAGCGCGTTGATGGCGTAACGACCGGTTTCGGTGTAGTCGGTGTCGAGATAGCTGGTGGCGCCTGGGACCTCGATATTCTCCCAACCCATCAGCACGGCCAGGCCGCGCAGCAGGTCGACCGCGGTGAGCATGGCGCCGCGCTTGCCGTATACCTGGCTGAATGGTTCCAGCGCCGGCGCCTTGCCAAGTCCCCATAGCCAAATGTTGGTAGCGGGAGATTCGCTCCGCGACAGCCTCGCGGCGTTCACCGGATGCCCCGCGAAGACCGGCACGCTATCGCTCATCAAGCGATTCAACAGATCGCTGCCCGGACCGCGCGGATAGTCGTCGAGCACCGATTTGTCGGTCAAGTCGTGCGGCGGCGTGGTGCGGGTGTCGGGCGAGAAGGGCGCCGGCGCGCCATTGCCGCGATAGATAAGCAAATTGCGGTAGCTTACTCCGGGACGAAATTCCAATCGCTCATTGCCGAGCCGCTGCTGCGCCGCGGCCAACAACTCGGTGGCCTCAGCCGTGGAGATTTGTCCGGCGGTAAAAGACTTCATCTTCTGGTCTTGCACGGTGACCAGATTGCAGCGCACGGCCCAATCGTCGGGCCCCAGCGCAATGCCTTGGGCCGCGGCCTCCAACGGCGCGCGGCCGGTGAAGTAACGATTCGGGTCGTAACCCAACAAACTTAAGTTGGCCACGTCGGAGCCAGCCGGTAGGTGCGGTGGCACATGGTTGGCGCGGCCCACCACGCCCGCGGCGGCTATTGCATCCATAGCGGGTATCCGCGCGGCCTCCAGCGGCGTCTTGCCGCCAAGCGATTCCTGCGGTTCGTCGGCGCAGCCGTCGGGAATGATGATCGCGTACTTCATGGTTAGTCCTTCACTCGCAGACGCACACTGCCGGCGCGCACGCATGATAGGCGATCGATCTCGGCGCTGGCCTCGCGCGACGCGCCTTCCGTCGTCTGGTGCGTCATAATGACCAGCGGCACGATACCCGCCATTTGGTCGCTTTGTTCATGTTGAATCACCGACGCGATCGAAACGCCGTGCCGCCCCAGAACTCCTGTGATATCAGCCATCACACCCGGCCGATCCTCAACATCAAAGCGCAGATAAAAACGCCCCGGCACTTTGGCGTGATCGCGCGCCGGCGCCTTGGCGAAGCGGTCGCTCCAAAGTTGCAAGATGCGAAAGGTCAGCGCCGCCCGGCCGACGACCGTATCGATCAGGTCGGCCGCCACGGCCGACGCGGTAGGCATCTGCCCGGCGCCAAGCCCATGAAAGAATACCGGCCCCACGGCGTCGCCCACCACGCGGATGGCGTTGTACGCGCCGCGCACTTCCGCCAGTGGCGTTCCCATCCGCACCAAGGTGGGCGAAACGTGCAGTTCCAACCCTTCCGGCACAAGCTGCGCTATGGCCAACAACTTGATTCGGTAGCCTAGTTCCTTGGCATAGCTCATGTCGGCCAAGTTGAGTTTGTCGATGCCGATACGCGGAATTTCGCTCCAGCGCACGCGAGCGCCAAAGGCCAGGTGCGCCAGGATGGCCAGCTTTTGCGCGGTGTCGGTGCCGTCGACATCCATCGTGGGATCGGCCTCGGCGTAGCCCAGTCGCTGTGCCTCGGCGAGCGCTTGCGCATAGCTCCAGCCGCGCTCTTCCATGTGGGTGAGGATGAAGTTGCTGGTGCCGTTGAGAATGGCGTCGAGTTGCGTGATCTGATTGGCGGTCAGACATTGACTGATATTGGCGATGATCGGGATGCCGCCGGCCACAGCCGCTTCGAATGAAATGGTGCGCCCCAATTCTCGGGCTCGATCGAACAGCTCTGGCCCATACTCCGCCAATAGCGCTTTGTTGGCGGTGACGACGTCTTTGCCGCTCTCAAGCAGCTTGAGCATGATGCTGCGGGCAGGTTCCAGGCCGCCGACCAAGTGGGCGACCACGCTGATCTCGCGGTTTTTGGTCACCTGTTCCAGGTCAGCGGTCAGCAAACCCTGTGGCAAATCGATGTCGCGCGGCTTGTTGACATCGCTAACGACCACCTTCTCCAGCCAGAGAGTGCGTCCCGCGTGGCGCGCGGTGCGGTCGCCATAGTCCAGCAGCAAGCGCGCGACGCCCGTGCCGACGGTGCCCATGCCCACAATGGCAACCTTGGTTTTTTCCATTCCGCGATTCTCATGGCGGGTACATGCCCGCCGATCCTAAGTAGCGACTGAAAGACGAATTAGCTTAATCGAAGCGGGCCGCGCTTCACCAGTCCCGACCTTGCGGCCGGGCGCTCTGGGGCGTTAGCCTGATGCGCTCCACAACAGGAACTTCGAGCGAGAGCAAATATGGACATTGCGGCCAAGGATTTCTTGAAGCGCATCCTGGAAACGCCCAGCCCCTCGGGTTATGAGCGGCCGGTGCAAGACTTGGTTCGCCAGTACGTTGGCGACTTTGCCGACGAAGTGCGCACCGATCTGCACGGCAACGTGATTGCCGTGAAAAACCCCGCCGCCGGCCTACGGGTGATGCTGGCTGGCCACTGCGATCAGATCGGGCTTTTAGTGCAGCACATTGACGAACAGGGGTATCTATGGGTGCAGCCAATTGGTGGCTGGGATCCGCAGATGCTAGTGGGGCAGAGGATGACCGTGTGGACCGCCAAAGGACCTGTGCCGGGCGTCATCTCGCGAAAGGCGATTCACCTGCTCACCGAAGAGGAGCGCAAGCAGGTCGTCAAGCTCAAGGACCTTTGGATCGACATCGGAGCCAAAGATCGCGCCGAGGCGAGTGAGTTGATCCGAGTAGGGGACCCCGTGACTCTCGATCTCGGCTATCGCGAACTGCGCAACAACCTTTCCTACGCGCCCGGAATGGACAACAAAGTGGGGCTCTGGGTGGCAATAGAGGCGCTGCGCCGCGCGGGCAAGCACAAGTTGAACTGCGCCGCCTATGCGGTTTCGACCGTGCAGGAAGAAATTGGTCTCCGCGGCGCGCAAACTAGCGCCTATGGTATTGATCCGCAGATCGGCATCGCCATCGACGTGACCCACGCCACCGATTGCCCCACCATCGACAAAAAGCAAGAGGGAGACGTGGCGCTGGGCAAGGGACCGGTGATTTATCGCGGGCCCAACATGAATCCGCGCATTGTCGATCGCTTGATCGATGTGGCGGGCGCCGCCTCCATTCCGTTTCAATTGGCCGCCGCGAGCCGCCCCACCGGCACCGACGCGAACCCCATTCAAATCAATCGCGCGGGCGTCGCCACCGGTCTGGTAAGCATTCCAAATCGCTACATGCACAGCCCGGTGGAGACGATTTCCCTGGACGACATCGACCATGCCGCGGAGCTGTTGGCGCAGTTTCTGGTTGGCGTGTCGGCGGACGTGGATATCACGCCGTAATGGTGTGCCTGCCAATTTGGCGGATTGTGCCGCAATTGCCGTGTTGCCTCGGTGTCAGGCAGCAAGTCATTTAGCGACAAATGCTTGTGGCTTGTGATGCGTCAACGGCATCGAGCTTGCTATCTGTACACACCCGGCGCGTTGGCTGCCATTTGTGGCGCTCGCGTTCTAGACATGCGGCGCGAGCAATCGCCGCCTACATCACACACAAACATTGCCATTACGACCGCATAGGCATTTCGAGGAGAAATCACTGTGCCCAAGCAAATTGTCTTTGACGACGAGGCTCGCCAGCCGCTGGCGGCCGGGGTGGCCAAGCTGGCCCGCGCTGTGCGCAGCACGCTCGGCCCGCGTGGCCGCAACGCGGTGCTGGACAAGGGATGGGGCTCGCCCAAGGTGACCAAGGACGGTGTGACCGTCGCGGAGGATATTGAGCTCGAAGATCCGTTCGAGAACCTCGGCGCGCAACTCGTCAAAGAGGCCGCCAGCAAGACCAACGACATTGCCGGTGATGGCACCACCACCGCCACGGTGTTGAGCGAGGCGATCTTCAAAGAGGGCCTCAAAATGATCGCCGCCGGCGCCGACCCCATGGCGCTGTCTCGCGGCATCAGCAAAGCGGTCGATTTGGTCATTGAGCAAATCGCCAAACTGTCGACCAAGATCAGCGACAAGAATAAGAAGGAAATCACGCAGGTCGCCACCATCGCCGGCAACAACGATCCTTCGATCGGCGACGTGCTGGCCGATGCCTTCTTCCGCGTCGGCAAAGATGGCGTCATCACCGTCGAGGAAGGCCGCCAGACCGAGACCAGCGTCGATGTGGTCGAGGGCATGCAATTCGATCGCGGCTATCTCTCGCCCCACTTTGTCACCGATCAAGACAGTCAGTCGGTGGAGTTGGAGAACTGCTACATCCTGCTGTTCGAAGAGAAGATTTCGAGCGTCAAGAACATCGTGCCGCTGCTCGAAGCGATCAGCAAGACCAAGCGGCCGCTGCTGATTATCGCGGAAGATGTCGAAGGCGAGGCGCTGGCCACCCTGGTGGTCAACAAGCTGCGCGGCATCCTCAGCGTGTGTGCGGTGAAGGCCCCCGGCTACGGCGATCGTCGCAAGGCCATGATGGGCGATCTGGCCGTGCTGACCGCCGGCACCGCCATCTTCAAAGACCTTGGCATTCAACTCGACTCGGTGAAGCTCAGCGACCTGGGCCAGGCCAAGAAGGTGCTCATCGATTCGGAGAACACCACGATCATCGGTGGCGCTGGCAAGAAGTCCGACATCGACGGCCGCGCTAATCAGATTCGCGCCGAGATCGAACACACCGACAGCGACTATGACCGCGAAAAGCTGCAAGAGCGGTTGGCCAAGCTGGCTGGCGGCGTGGCCGAGATTCGCGTCGGCGCCGCGACCGAGACCGAAATGAAGGAGCGCAAGGCTCTGATCGAAGACGCCAAGTCGGCCACGCAGGCCGCGCTGGAAGAAGGCATTGTGCCCGGCGGTGGCGTGGCGCTGCTTCGCTGCGAGAAGGCCCTGGAAAAGATCGATTTGGAAGGGGACGAGAAGCTTGGCGCCGAGATCATCCGTCAGGTGCTCGACTATCCGCTGCGCTGCATCGCCGACAACGCCGGCCTCGATGGCGCAGTGGTCGTCAACCGCGTGCGTCAGCTTAAGGGCAAGACCGAAGGTTACGACGCCGACAAGGATCGCTACTGCGATTTGGTCGCCGCGGGCGTAATCGACCCCGCCAAGGTGGTTCGCATCGCACTGCAAAATGCGGCCAGCGTCGCTTCGCTGCTGCTCACCACCGAGTCGCTGGTCGTCGACATCCCCAAAGATGAAGAGGACGCCGGCGGCGGCCACCACGATCACGGCATGGGTGGCATGGGTGGCATGGGTGGCATGGGCGGCATGGGCGGCATGGATATGGGCGGCATGGGGATGATGTAATCGCCCCTGGTTTCAAGCAGCCGTTTGATACATGCGACTATTGAATTCACTTGCAGATAAACAGACAGAAGGACAAATCATCGATGGCCAAAAACAACATCAATATCCGCCCCCTGGACGACCGCGTCGTTGTCGAACCGCTCGAAGCTGAAGAGATGACCGCCGGCGGCATCGTGCTGCCCGACTCGGCCAAAGAGCGTCCCCAGCGTGGCATGGTCCTGGCGACAGGTCCCGGCAAGGTGCTCGATAGCGGTGACCGCGGAGCGTTGTCTGTTGCGGTGGGAGACGAGGTGATCTTTGGCAAGTACTCGGGCACCGACATCGAAGTCAGTGGCCGCGACGTCAAGATCCTCCGCGAGTCCGACATTCTGGCCAAGGTCGTCAGCTAGTCGAATCGGCTGCGACCCACGCATAACCAAATAGCGAACCTGTAAGGAGCCGCAAACGTGGCAAAGCAACTGCTCTTCGAAGACCAGGCCAGGGCCAAGATGCTGCGCGGCGTCGAAAAGCTGGCCAACGCCGTCGCCGTCACCATGGGGCCGACCGGCCACAATGTGATCATCGACAAGTCGTTTGGCGGACCGACCGTCACCAAAGACGGTGTCACGGTCGCCAAGGAAGTGGAGCTCGACGATCCGTTTGAAAACATGGGCGCCAAGCTCGTCAACGAAGTCGCCTCCAAGACCTCCGATGTGGCCGGCGACGGCACCACCACCGCCACCGTTTTGGCTCGCGCCATCTTCAAGGAAGGCGCGCGGCTCATCGCGGCGGGCAGCAACCCCATGGCGGTGCGCCGAGGCATTGACAAGGCGGTTGAGGCCGCGGTCGAGCATCTCACCTCTCTGGCCAAGCCGGTGAACAGCAAGGAAGAAATCGCCCAGGTTGGCGCCGTCAGCGCCAACAATGATCGCGAGATTGGCGAACTGCTGGCCAACGCCGTCGAAAAGGTCGGCAAAGACGGCGTCATCACGGTCGAGGAAGGCAAGACCATCGACACCACGTTGGAGTTGGTCGAGGGCATGCAGTTCGACAAGGGCTATATTTCTCCCTACTTCATCAATCGGCCAGCGGAACTTGAGTGCGTGCTCGACGACTGCCTATTGCTGATCCACGAAAAGAAGATCAGCAACTTGCGCGACCTGGTGCCGATCTTGGAGCAGGTCAGCCAGTCGGGCAAGCCGCTGCTGATCATCGCCGAAGATGTGGAAGGCGACGCGCTCGCCGCGCTCGTGGTCAACAAGCTGCGTGGCGTGCTCAACGTGGCCGCGGTCAAGGCGCCGGGCTTTGGCGATCGCCGCAAGGCGATGCTGGGCGACATCGCCACGCTCACCGGCGGCACCCTGATTAGCGAAGACCTCGGCATTCAGCTCGAAAGCCTTCAGCTCAATCAACTGGGTCGCGCCAAGCAGGTGAAGGTCGACAAGAACAACACGACCATCATTCAAGGCGCCGGCAAGCAGTCGGAGATTCAGGCCCGCATCCAGCAGATTCGCAATCAGGTGGAGGCCACCGAGAGCGAATACGATCGCGAGAAGTACCAAGAGCGGTTGGCCAAGCTGACCGGCGGCGTGGCCATCATCTCGGTCGGCGCCAGCAGCGAGGCCGACATGAAGCAAAAGAAGGCTCGCGTCGAAGACGCGCTGCACGCTACTCGCGCCGCGGTGGAAGAAGGCATTCTGCCGGGCGGCGGCGTTGCCCTCCTGCGCTGCAAGGACGCGGTCGAAAAAGCTCGTAGCTCTGCCAAGGGCGACGAGAAAATCGGCGTCAGCATCATCTTGCATTCGCTCGATGGGCCGATGAAGCAGATCGTCAACAACTGCGGCATCGACGGCTCCGTCGTCGCCGACGAAGTGAGCCAGAAGTCGGGCAACCAAGGCTACGACGCCTACTCGGGCGAGTACGTCGACATGGTCAAGGCGGGCATCATCGACCCCTTGAAGGTGGTTCGCAGCGCTCTGCAGAACGCGGCGAGCATCTCCGGCCTGATGCTCACCACCGAGGCGCTGGTCACCAACCTCAGCAAGGAGGAAAAGGACAAGCCGCGGATCGAAGGCTCGATTCGCTAGCTCGCCGGTAGACCGATGGCAAACAGCAAACGGGCCGCTTCGCTAGTCGAAGTGGCCCGTTTTGCCAGTCCCACGCGTCAATTTGCGTCCCGAATCCCCCCGGCTGGCCAAATGGAGCCGTGGCTTATAATTCCTTGAGCAGGATCGATCTCGCCAGTCGCCATTATGGAGCCCATGGCCACAAAGCGTTGTTACTACGAGGTGCTGGGCGTAGTCCGCACCTCCTCGGCGAAAGAGATTTCCGATAGCTATCGGAAACTCGCGCTCAAGTACCATCCCGATCGCAATCCGGGGGACGAAGAGGCGGTTGCGCGCTTCAAGGAGTGCGCCGAGGCTTTCGAGATTCTCAACGATCGCGAAAAGCGCGCCCGCTACGACCGCTATGGCCATGCTGGCGTCGACGCCCAGCATGGCGCGGGACACTTTGGCGACATCAACGACATCTTCGAGGCCTTTGGCGACATCTTTGGCGACAGCGCTTTTGGAGACGTGTTTGGCCGGAGCGGACGTCGCGGCCGCGCCCGACGCGGCGCCGACGTGCATTGCCGGGTCACGCTCGATCTTTTGGAAGCGGCGCGTGGCGTCACCAAAATCATCGAGTTCGACCGCCACGAAGCATGCGAGGAGTGCAGCGGTTCTGGCTGTCAGCGCGGCTCCAAGCCGGAGCCGTGCGCTTATTGCGGCGGACGCGGCCAGGTGTTGCAGTCGAGCGGCGTGTTTCGCATTCAAACCACATGCCCTTCTTGTCAGGGCGCCGGGGTGATGATCAAAAACCCGTGTCGAGAGTGTCGTGGCGCCGGTTTTCGCGCCGGCCGCGTCAAACGCGAGGTGCGCATCCCGGCGGGGGTCGACAGCGATACCCGGCTGCGCTTGGAGGGCGAAGGCGAGCCCAGCCCGCAGGGCGGACCGCGCGGCGACTGCTATTGCGTCATCCAGGTGCGCGAGCACTCGCTGTTTCAGCGCGAAGGGCAGCACTTGATTCTGCGCGTGCCGATCACGTACGCCCAGGCCGCGCTTGGCGCCGAGATTGAGGTGCCCACGCTCGACGGCCGCGAAGAACTGACAATCCCACCCGGCACGCAGCCGGCCGAAGTGTTCAAGCTGCGCGGGCGCGGCATGCCCGACCCCAGCCGTCACCGCGGCGTCGGCGACTTGCTGGTGCAGGTGCATCTCGAGGTTCCGAAGAAGCTCACCGAGCGTCAGGAAGAGCTGCTCCGCGAGTTGGCCGACGAAGAACAAACGAACGTGAGTGCCCACCGTAAAACTTTCATGGAGCGGTTGCGCGAATACTTCGTGAGCGACGAAGCCGACCGCCAGGAGAACTAACCGTGGCTGATGCTCAACCCCAGGATCCATCCCGGCCGAACAACGAGGCCGAAAACGAACTGTCCAGCGCCGACGATTTGAATCAATTGCGCGACGACCTGACCGAAGCGACCAACCGCGCATTGCGCGCGCAGGCCGACCTGGAGAACTACCGTAAACGCGCCCAGCGCGAGATGGACGACGAGCGCCGTTACGCCAACATGCCGCTGCTCAAAGATCTGCTGCCGGTGCTCGACAACATTAGTCGCGCCGTGGAGTCCGCCGAAAAGACCCACGATGTGCAAGGCCTGCTGACCGGCGTGCAAATGATCGGTAAGCAGCTAGAAGACGCGCTTGCCCGCTTTGGTTGCCGACGCATCGAAGCGCTGCACCAGCCGTTCGATCCGCATTTGCACCAGGCCATTTTGCAGCAGCCCACGACCGAACATGACGAGAACACCGTGGTCGGCGTGGCGCAAGAAGGGTACAAACTGCACGATCGCGTGGTGCGGCCCACTCAGGTTATCGTCTCGAAATCGCCATAATCCACTAGCCTCGCCAGACTTTCTGGGGGAATCGCCAGATGCCCACATACGATTACAAGTGCGACGCCTGCGGCCATCAGTTCGAGCTGTTTCAATCGATCACCGCCGATGCCGAAACCAAGTGCCCCGAATGCAAGAAGAAGAAACTCCGTCGCTTGATCGGCCCCGGCGCCGCGATCGTTTTTAAAGGCTCGGGCTTCTACAAAACCGACTACCGCAGCGACTCGTATAAGAAACAAGCGGCGGCGGACAAGAGCGCGTCCGAGAGCAAATCGTCTGGCGACGCCAAATCGTCCGAGTCCAAGCCCAGCGGCGCCAAGAGCAGCGATTCCAAGCCGAAGAAGGGCAAGCCCGAGGCGGCGTAACCGTGGGGATGCGCGCTGCGCATGCGTTTTCCCAAGCCCGCCGTGGCCCTACAATTCCGCAATGGTCGCGGCCCTGTCCGCGTCGCCGACTTCCAGGCCAGTAACCGCCAGAGAGCGCCATGGACCCGCAACCACAGCCCGTGCCACCATCAGAAATCGTCGTACCAACGATGGTCCCCGAGCGCCCGGCCCCTCCGCCGCCGCGCCCGCCGCGGCGCAGTTATGGCTGCCTGGCGCTGATTCTCGGCGCCGGACTCGTGTTGTCGCTACTGCTTAACTTCGCGCTCAGTTCGTCGGAGAGCTTCACCTCATCCGACTCGCAGGTCACACAAAAGTATCATTCGCTCGCGCGCTTTGGGCGTGACAAAGTGGCGATCATCGAAGTCGCGGGTCCGATCATGGATGGCGACTCGACCAAACGGGCCATCGACGCCGCCAAGGACGACAAGCACATCAAAGCGGTGGTGCTGCGAGTCGATTCGCCCGGCGGCACGGTCAGCGCTAGCGACTACATTTATCATCACCTCAGCGAGCTGGCCAAAGAGCGCGAGATTCCGATCGTCGTCAGCATGGGAGGCATCGCGGCCAGCGGCGGATACTACATCTCGATGGCGGTGGGCGACACGCCCGGAACCATCTTTGCCGAGCCCTCAACCTGGACCGGCTCGATTGGCGTGATCATTCCGCACTACGATTTCTCCGGACTCCTCTCCGAATACAAGGTGAGCGAGGACTCGATCAAGAGCCATCGGCTCAAGGCGATTGGCAGCGTCACCAAGCCAATGACCGAAGAAGAACGCGCCCTGTTGCAAGGTCTAGTCGATGACGGCTTTGACCAATTCAAGGAGGTGGTCAAATCGGGCAGGCCCCGCTTTGCTGAGCATCCAGACCAACTCGATGCGGTCGCCACGGGCCAGGTCTACACGGCCAAACAGGCGAAAGAGCATGGCTTGGTCGACGAAATTGGCTACATCGAGGAGGCCATCGAGCGCGCGCTGGAGTTGGCCAAGCTCGATAAGAAAAAGACCAAAGTTGTGGAGCTCAAACCGCAACTGGGGCTGTTCGAGCAACTGCTCATGGGCCCCGACGCTCAGGCTCGGTCGTCGCTGACCGGCCTGGGCCTCTCGCAACTGCTCGATCTGACTTCGCCGCGCGCCTATTACATGTTCACCTGGCTGCCGGCGCTGGGCGGCATTGCTCGCCCCTAAATTGCGCCACCTCGTTGCACCCCTCGCGCGAGCGCCGTACGCTAAGGCGCGCCAGCGGGGGGAATGAGCAAAACGAGGGTCCGATCATGCGTTGCCTTATTGCATTAGCCTGCGGCCTGTGCTGTCTGCCCACTCTGGCCGCCGATGAAGAAACCCGTTCGGCGCCGCTCTTGGACGGCCTAGGCAAACACTCGCATCCCGTCACCACCCAAGACCCGGTCGCGCAGCGATATTTCGACCAGGGGTTGATGCTCTCGTACGCCTTCAATCATGCCGAAGCGGAGCGCTCCTTCCGCGAGGTGACCCAGCGCGATCCACAGTGCGCAATGGCGTGGTGGGGCGTGGCGCTGGTGCTAGGGCCCAATATCAACGCCCCGATGATGCCCGACGCCGTGCCCCGCGCTCACGAGGCGCTGCATAAAGGCTTGGCGCTGGCCGATCATGCCAGCCCGCGCGAACGCGCCTATCTCGATGCGCTCTCCAAGCGCTACGGACCCGAACCTGTCGAGGATCGCGCCGAGCTCAACCAGGCCTACGCCGACGCGATGCGCCGCCTCGTTGAGCAATATCCCGACGATCTCGACGCGGCCACGCTCTTGGCCGAGGCGCTCATGGATCTGCACCCTTGGGACTACTGGACCGACGCGGGCGAGCCTCAACCCTGGACCAGCGAGTTCGTGGCGCTGATCGAGTCGGTGCTCCGGCGCGATCCCAATCATCCCGGCGCCAATCATCTGTACATTCATGCGGTCGAGGCCTCTCCCACGCCCGAACGAGCATTGGCCGCCGCCCAGCGGTTGGCGACTTTGGCGCCAGCCGCCGGGCATCTGGTGCATATGCCGTCGCATATCTACATCCGAGTGGGGCGCTATCAAGACGCCACCATTGCCAACGAAAAGGCGATCGACGCCGACGACGAATACATTGCCCAGTGTCACGCCCAGGGGCTCTATCCGTTGGCGTACGCGGCGCACAATCACCACTTCTTGTCCGCCGCGGCTACCATGGAGGGGCGTAGCCGGCAAGCGTTGGAAGCGGCGATGCACATGTCAAAGCGGCAAGACCACAAGCTGATGCGCGAAGAGGGGATGGCCAGCCTCCAGCACTATTGGATCTGGCCGTTGTATGTGCAGGTGCGGTTCGGCAAGTGGGACGACATTTTGGCCACCGAACAACCGGCCGCCGATTTGAAGTATCCCCGCGGCGTTTGGCACTACGCCCGCGCGATGGCCTTGTTGCGTAGCGGCGATTTGGACGGCGCCCGCGTCGAGTTGACCAAGCTGCGCGAACTGGCCGCCGACCCCGATCTGGCCAACCTCAAGATCTGGGATGCCAACACGACTGGCGCCTTGCTGCAGATCGCGGCCAAGGTGGTGGCGGGCGAGTTGGCCGCCGCCGAACAGCGCTACGACGAGGCGATTGGCGAGCTGCAGGCCGCCGTCGCGCTAGAAGACGCGCTTCGTTACGACGAGCCAGCAACCTGGCACTTGCCGGTGCGGCAAAACCTGGGAGCGGTGCTGATTGCGGCCGGCCGACCGGCCGAAGCCGCCGAGGCGTTTCAGCAAGACCTCAAGCGCTACCCGCACAATGGCTGGTCGCTCTCGGGATTGGCCGATAGCCTCGCCGCCGCTGGCAAACCCGACGAAGCGTCCCAAGCGCGAAAACAGTTCGACAAGTCCTGGGCGCGGGCAGACGTAGCCTTGCCAAGCGCCAGATTCTAGCGGTCCACATGTGTTGAGTCGTTCCATGACTACCCCGCCGCCAACCAAACGTCGCAGCATGCTCAGCTCCGCCGCCACAACGGTTGTTCTCATCTTGCTGGCGATCTTTGTGCTATTGGCCATGTATATCGACGATTGGCGCCGCGATCTCACGACCAACCACGCGGCCACCTCCGCCGATGCGGCCGACGAATCGCTGCGCCCCATCGCCACGGCGCTCACCGTCTCGGCGGCGGCCGACTTGGTCGAGCGCGCCGCCGCCACCTTGCCGCGCTGGCAGGCGGCCGGACGCAATCCGGACGGCGAGGCGATCGAACTGCGCTTCGTGCGCACCACACCGCTCATGCGATTCAAGGACGACATCACCGTTCGCGTCGCGCCCGCCACAGGGCAGGGAGGAGGTGGTCGCATCACCGCCGAGTCGCAATCGCGGGTCGGCAAGGGAGACTTGGGGCAAAACCCGCGCAACCTGCGCGAGTTGCTCACCGCGATTCGCGGCCAAATGGCGGGCGGCTAGTGCCCCTGAGGGCGCACAGTTTTCTCACCATTCTGATTTGGCCGTTCCTCGATCCATCTGCTACGCTTTGGCGTCGTTGCGATGCGATCGCAGGCAAGTTCGCGCGTGGGAGTCCGACCGACCATCGAAGGGCACCGTATTATGATCGACTATCGTTGCGAAAAGTGCGGCAAATTGTTGCGGGCGCCGGCCGATGCCGGAGGCAAGCAATCACGCTGTCCGCAGTGCGAGAACGTGCAAACAATTCCCGCCGCGAGCACGGCGCAAGCGGCCAGCAGCCCATTTGCCGGTCCGCCACCCAGATCGCCCGGCGCCAACCCCTTTGCCGCTCAGTTGCCGCAGGGCAGTCCCTTCGCCGACCCGACGAACCCCTATGCCGCTCCGGCCGCCTATGGAGGTGTGCAGCCGCACTACGGTACGGCGCCCGGTGTCTGGCGGCCGCGGGCCGTAATGACCGGTGAGATCCTCAATCGCACCTGGCAAATCTACAAGCCGAATGTCATGTCGCTGATCGGAGTGGCCTTGTTGATGATCGTGATCGGCATGGCGATTGGCATCGCGACGCAGATCCTTGTTATGGTTGTTGCGCAGTTGGCTGGCGAAACGGCCGGCGCCCTGTTCAGCGCGCTGATTTCGTTCGTCCAGCAATTCGTGAACATGTGGCTGCAGTTGGGCCTCGCGATCTTCCTGTTGAAAACCGCTCGTGGCGCCGCCGCCTCCGCCGCCGACCTGTTGGCCGGCGGGAGCTATTTGCTGAGCATGATCGGCGCCGTGCTGCTCATGATGTTGATCGTAGTGCCCCTCGTCCTGGTGTGCATGTTGCCGGGCATCATTGCGTTGGCGGTGTTCAATGAAGCCACAATTCCCGCAGTGGCGCTTATTGTCGGCGCCGTGGCGTTGGCGCCGGCGATGATGGTGTTCGGCGCCTTTGCGTCGATCCTGCCGTACACGATCATCGATCGTAATCTAGGGCCCATCGAGGCGCTGCGCGCCACGTGGGAGTTGGTGCGCATCAACAGGCTCACGCTCATTGCGCTGATTCTGGTCAATATTCTGCTCGTGATGGCCGGCGCCATCGCGCTCTGCGTGGGGGCGCTCTTTGCCTATGCCTTCTTTTTCTTGTCGATGGCGGTCGCCTACCTGATGATCAGCGGCCAGCCGACTGCATACGGATACGTGCCGCCGGCATGATGAATCGCGCGGCGCTGGGAGATTTGCCCATCCGCTCCAGGCGCGTTATTGACCAGCGCGCGCGGTGCGTTCGCCGCGCAGCCGCTCCAGATCGGCCCACGCCCGTTCAAAATCGGCGCGTCGCAGCGTGCGCTCGTCGCTCTTGGTGATCGTGGCCCAATCCGAGGCGATCACCACCTGACGCAATAGCGCGAATACCTGCGGATCGCCTTGCTCTAGCGTGCGCTCGTACTCCAGCATCATCGCGCCGGCCTGGGTGTCGTGCAGTCGCATGGCCACCGGCGCCGCGCGCCGCCACAGGTCCGCGCACGCCTGGCAGTGCGCGTCGCACAGCCCCAGTTTGTGGTAGACCGCGTGCAACTCGGCGTCGTCGGCCGCCAGTCGCGCGGCGCGCTCTTCCTTGGAGAGGGGGTGCAGCGCGCGAATGTCCTGTTCCCAGCGTTCCTTGACCGCCAACGTCAACTCGTCGGCGTCGATCTCCCCGCGCAGTTCGCGGTAGATGCTCATCAACCGGATTCGCGCGGCGATGTAGTCGAGCAGATCGAGCGAGGCCGCCTCGTCGCCGCCGAACATCTGGTCGGCCAGCCGATTGTTGACCTGCCGGATGAACTCGGCCGCTTGCTTGCGCGTGGCCAGGTCGGCCTCGTCGAAGCGCTCGCTGGTGATGTGGCGGCGCACCGGCGGCCAGTATTCTTGTGTTTCGTGGATGGCGTCGAAGAGTTGCCGCGGCGAGACCGTGATGCCAAACTCGGTCGTCTCGCGAATCAGGTCATTGCCCAGGACCTGCGCGCCGGCAGCTAGCACGCAAGCACACGCGATGGCGGTCAACCGGTGGTTCAAGCGGCGGTCCCTCGCTTTGCTCGGCCCCCGAGTGGGCGCGACTTCGGCGGCAGGCGTCCATTCCCCGCGCCGCCGTGCGCTAGTAGCTATTTCGGCCCGCGCGCGGCGGCGCATGTAACCGGCCTGCGCCGGCCGCGACCAATCCGCCGCGCCCGGTGTGAAGCTGCGCCGGTTGTGCCTCTCGTCGCGGCAGATTCACGCGCCGCGCCGCAGATGATAGAGCCAGAACGACACCTTGCCGAGCAACTGATGCAATAGCCAAGCGTACAGCGCGGCGGCCAGGTCGCACGTCTCGCGGCCGTACGCCGCCTCGAACATGGCCGGGCGCCGAATCAAACGCGACAGGCGCATCAACTCGCGGCCGGCGTTCCCGCTCCGCTGCTCAAAGATCTCGGCGAAGTCGCCGCCCACCTCCAACCGCTCGCAAATGGTGAGCCCCGCGCCGGTCAGCGCCGCCTCCACTCTGCGCTGGTTGAGGTTCTCGCGCACCAGGCACAGCGGGCCGCAGAGGGGCGCCAGTTCCTGCGGCGGCATGCGCTCGGTGGCAAATGCCGAAAGCAGCAACATCTGTCCGGTCGGCTTGAGCACCCGCCGGCATTCGGCCAAGGCGGCGGGCAGATGGGCCACATGCTCCAGCATGTCGCGGCACCAGACGAGGTGGAACGTGTCGTTGCCCGCCGGCAGGGCGTTGATCGACCCCTGGCACAGGGCGATTCGACCGCCCAAGCCGGCCTCCTCGACCAGCCCCTTGGCGCGCTCCAAATTGGCCGACAGCAGATCAATGGCCACAATCGAGGCGCCAAATCTGCTGGCTAGTTCGACGGTTTTGTCCCCTCGTCCGCAGCCCGCGTCGAGCACCTTCCAACTGGCGTCGATGCCGAGCGCGGCCGCCCGGTCGAAGAGCATTTCTGGCGGGTAACATGCCAGCGGTTCATCGAGCAGCGGAAGCGCGCTCGGCGCGTGCAGGTCCCATACACGGTCGTACATCCCCGCCAGCGCGCGGCGCGTGGTCGCATCGGTCATGGGTCAAATTCGCCGCGCAAGAGACAACGTGCGCTGGCGCCTATTCGTCTTCCTCTTCTTTGATCTGCGCCTTCTCGATGATTTCCTTTTGCACGTTGCCGGGCACCACGTCGTAGTGGCTAAACTCCATATTGAAGCTTCCTTGTCCCCCCGTCATGCTCGACAGCGTGCGGGCGTAGGTCGTCACTTCCGACAGCGGCACCTCGACGGTGACGGTCTGAAAGTCGCCGCCCGCCGATTCCAGACCTTGCACGCGGCCGCGGCGTCCCGACATGTCGCTGTTCACGTCCCCCACCTTCTCGCTGGGGACGGTGACATGCAACTTGACGACTGGCTCCAACAGCGCCGGCCGCGCCTGCTGAAACACGTTGCGAAACGCCATCGATCCCGCCGTCTTGAAGGCCGCTTCCGAGCTGTCGACCGGGTGGTGCTTGCCGAAAAAGACCTCCACCGCCACATTCTGAATGCGATGCCCGGCGATAACCCCCCGCTCCAAGCGCTCTTTGAAGCCCTTCTCCACGGCGGGCAAAAAGTTGTTCGGAATGCTGCCGCCGACGATCGAATCGATCCATAAAAAGTTGTACTGCGGATCGAAGTGGTGCGTCCGCATCGAAGGGAACTTGTCCTTGGTGATGAACTCCTCCGGCTTGACATTGGCGGGGAACGGATAGATGCGAATATGCACCTCGCCAAACTGGCCGCGCCCGCCCGTCTGCTTCTTGTGCCGGTAGCTCCCTTCGGCATCGGTCTGCACCGTTTCGCGATAAGGGATCTTCGGCTCCTTGGTTTCGATGTCGACCTTGTCGCGGCGCTTGAGTTTTTCCTGCACCACATGCAGGTGCAACTCGCTCATGCCGGTCATCACCAGTTCTTTGGTCTGCGAGTCGCGGTCCAGATGCAGCGTGGGGTCTTCCTCGACGATCTTGTGCAGCGCGCCAGACAATTTGGCCTCGTCGTTGCGGCTCTTGGGGCTCACCGCCAGACCGGCCATCGGAGTGGGAAACGCCAACGGCGGCATGACCAGATCGCCCAGCGTTACGCCGGTGTGCAGGTCTTCCGCCTTGGCGATGGCGATGATCGACCCCGGCCCGGCGGCGTCGATCGGATGCGTTTCGTTGGCCTGCACTTCCAAAAGTTGGCTGATCTTGATCCCTTTACGCGCCCCAGAGGCATGCACTGTGCTGTCTTTGTGCAGCGTGCCCGAGAACACCCGCAGATAACTGAGCTTTTGCACAAAGGGGTCGATGCGAGTCTTGAACACCTGCGCCACCAGCGGCCCGTTGGGATCGGGATCGATGTCGATCTCCGCGCCATCGGCGCCAATCGCCTTGCGATGAATGTCGCCCGACGGCAGCGCGCACAGCGCCAGCGCGTCGAGAAACTCCGGCACGCCCACATCGGTCTTGGCCGAGGCGCAGACGATCGGGATCAACGTGCCGGCCATCAGCGATTCGTCGACCAGGCGCACCAGTTCGTCGCCGGTCGGCTCCTCTCCGTCGAAGTATTTTTGCGTCGCTTCTTCATCGACTTCAACAATAGCCTCGATCAGCGAGTCGTGTACTTCGGCCGGGTCGATCAGCGCGCCGGCTGTGCTGCCGCTGGGCTTTAAGATGCTGGCCACCCCCTTGAAGTCGGCGCCGCTCCCCAGCGGCACATTGAGCAGCACGCACGCCTTGCCGAAGGTCTCGCGAATATTGCTGACCAGTCGCGGGAAGTCGATGTTGTCGGTGTCCATCTTGTTGATCAGGATCATCCGGCCCAGCCCCAGCTTGCCCGCCTCCTGAAACACCCGCCGCGTGTTCACTTCAATGCCCGAGTGGGCGTTGATCACGATCACGGCGGTGTCGACGGCGTGCAAGGCGCCAATCGTCTGCCCGATGAAGTCGGGATAACCCGGCGTGTCGAGCACGTTGAAGTGCAGGCCGTCGCGCTCGAAGTGGGCGACC
Source organism: Pirellulales bacterium (assembly GCA_019694455.1). Lineage (NCBI taxonomy): Bacteria > Pseudomonadati > Planctomycetota > Planctomycetia > Pirellulales > Pirellulales bacterium. Next base: position 48,594 of record JAIBBY010000019.1, on the reverse strand, counting down.
TTGGCCTCGATGGTGTACTTGTGCGCCTTCTCCACCTCGTCGAAGTCGCAAATGCTGGTGTTGTCGTCCACGCTGCCTGTGCGGTTGACGGCGCCGGCCTTGTGCAGCAGATGATCGATCAGCGTGGTCTTGCCGCTGGAGCCGTGGCCGCAAAGGGCAATGTTGCGGATTTTGTCGACCGAATGCTTCGCCATGCAACGATTCCTTTTCCACCAGAGGAAACCGATCGTCGAGATGCGCGTGTCAGAAGGTCATGTCTGGGACGATCGGTGTTTGAGTTGAATTGAAAAAATTGCCAGCCGCGTTCATGGGTTCGCTCATCCTTGGCGCGGTGATACAGGGTCGCTCGGCGTCGCGCCGCGCGCGGCCGCCAAGGCGTCGGGCAGTGATATGGCGCCTTCGTACAGCGCGCGACCAATGATCGCGCCGGCCAACTTCAGTTCAGCCAGCCGCGCCACTTGCTCGGCAGTGGTCACGCCGCCAGAGGCCACAATCGGCAATCGGGTTGCGGCCTGCATCTCGGCCAGCGCGTCGAAGTTGGGGCCCGACAACATGCCGTCGGTGGCAATGTCGGTGAAGACGATCGCCGCCAGCGGCAAGTCTTTGAGTCGCCGCGCCAAATCGGTCGCGCGCACGCCGCTCGTCTCCAGCCAGCCATCGGTGGCCACCATTCCGTCCCGCGCGTCGATGCCCAGCACGATGCGGCCCGGGAACAGGCGGCACATGTCTCTCAGCCAGTTAGGCTCTTTGATCGCCTTGGTGCCGATCACGCAGCGGTTGATGCCCAGTTCGACCAATTGGCGAATCGCCGCCTCATCGCGAATGCCGCCGCCGAGTTCGATCGGAATGTCGACCGCCGCGCGAATCGCGCGGATCGAATCAAGATTCTTGGGTCGGCCCTCGCGGGCACCGTCGAGATCGACCAGATGCAGATGCTCGCCCCCTTGCGCGACAAACTGCCGCGCCATCCACGCGGGGTCTTCGCCAAAGACCGTCTCGCGGTCGTAGTCTCCCTGCACCAGGCGCACGCACTTGCCGCCGCGCAGGTCGATCGCCGGCCAAATCTGCATTGCGTTGGCGTCCTCCCCGACCCAATCCAGGGCGGGCGTTTATTGCGTGTCGCCTATCGGCCGAACTTGGCGGACGGCCGCGCGGCGCTGGTTTCGTGATCGGAACTCAGCGAATATCGCACAGAAAAAAACAGGACGCAAGTTTGCCAAAAAAGGCCGAAAGATCAAAATAAGGGTCGGCGTATCCCCATCACCCGCGCACCGCGCTCAGCACCCGGGCGGCGGCCTGCGACTTGTTAAGCACATAAAAGTGGATGCCCGGCACACCGCCGTCGATCAGTTCCTGCGCCTGGCGCGTGGCCTGGGCCACGCCGATCTCGAACTGCGCCTCGGCGTCGTCGCCGGCCCCTTCCAACGCCTGCAAAAAGCTGGCCGGCAACCGCGCGCCGCACAGCGAGGTGATCCGCCGCACTTGCGCCAAGTTGGTCACCGGCAACAGGCCCGGCACAATCGGCGCGGTCACGCCGCGCTCGTGGCACAGCGCGCGAAAGCGAAAGAAGTCGGCGTTGTCGTAAAAAAGCTGCGTCAGCACCACGTCGGCGCCGGCGGCGACTTTGCGCTGTAGATTGTCGAGATCGACCTCCAGGCTCGGCGCCTCGACATGCTTCTCCGGATAGCCCGCCACGGCGATGCCAAACTCCGGAAACTCGCCGCGGATCAAAGCCACCAGTTCATTGGCGTAGCAAAATCCCCCCTCAATGGGGCGAAACGCCGTCTCGCCGCGCGGGGGGTCGCCCCGCAGCGCCACGATGTTTTCCACCCCCTGCTCGCGCGCATCGCGCAGATAGCCGCGCAGTTGCTCCACCGTCGATCCAACGCAGGTCAGATGCGCGGCGGTCGCCACGCCAAACTCGCGCCGCACCCGTTCGACGATCGACAAGGTCTTGTCGCGAGTCGAGCCCCCCGCCCCGTAGGTGCAGGTGATGAAGTCGGGCGAGTACCGCGCCAATTCCGCGACATGGCGAAACAGGTCGGTTTCTCCCTCGGGAGTCTTGGGCGGAAACAGCTCGAACGAGATCACGAGCTTGCCGGGTGCGTAGGCAGCGGAGACGCGCATCAGTGGCCCAGATCGAATAGCGAAAAGCGAACAAACGTCCGCCAATTATAGACGCCCGCCGCGCCCCGCCCCAGGGGACGGCTGGAAGACAGACTCGGCGTCGTTCTATCGCGCGAACGCCCAGGCTACTCGATGTAGCGCTCCAGCAGCACGCACTCCTCGACGTTCAGGTCTTCGCCGCGCAAAAAGCCGACCGGAATCGTCCGATCAATCAAGAAGAACGCCCGATGGCGCTTGATCTCTCCCGTATCGGCGCCGAGCTCGCGGCCCAACTGCCAGCCGTCTGGGCAAAAACCGGGATCGGCCGCATTGGGCTGCACGCGGTTTACCTCAAAGTAGCCCACCGTCACCCACACCGCGTACACGTTCGAGCGCGTGGTGACCAGGTTCCCCAGCTTGGTCAAAAGCTGGTAGTGGAACATCGAGTTGCGGCTGGTGTTGGTGGCCGCCGCCGGCGGCAGCGCTGTGGTGCCCGGCGTCAGGTCGTTGCTGATGGCGAACAGCGGCCGTCCGGTCCCTTCCGGACGCGAACGCAATAGGGTCGATTCAATGCCAGCGCGCGGGTTGCCCAGCATGTCTTGCCGCAGCGGTTCGGTTGGCACCAACACGTTGCCCGACGAGCCACGGAACGGATTGGCGATCAGCGTCGCCACGGTATTCGGCCAGTTTTGGGTACCGATGAACGGCATCGGCGCCGATTCGTGCACCAGGCTCGACGCGCCCTGATTCGGTTGCCAACCGCGGCGGCTCTGCGCCACCAATTGCCAAAGCTGGTCCGAGTTCGCCGGGTCGCCCGTGGCGGCCGCCTGCACCTCATAGTTGTTGGTCAGCGCCTTCCACGTCAAACCATCGTCACAGATGGTGTTGATGTTGATCTTGCCCGGCTCCCGATAGCGCGAAATCTTATTGAACGGCGGGTTCCAAGCATTGACGCTGCTAGCGAACTGTTGCGCGTTCAAATAGGTGTCGGTCCCCGCATAGCGGCTCGGCACATGCAGATAATCGAACGCCCGATAAATATGCGGGCCCATCGGCGGCCCAGTGCCCGTGGGCACGCTTGTCAAGAGCCACGGAATCTGATGCCGGAACACAACGTCTTTCACGCGCAGCGGATCGGCCGTGCTCATGTTCGGCAGCGGCAGCTTGGCCGTGGCAGTCGACTTGTAGTGGTTTGGCGCCACGCCGGATTGCAGCCAGTGCGCCTGTAGCAAACGCGACGACGAGTACGCCGGCGCCTGCAACAACTCCATCACGCTGATGTAAGGCCGATTGGGCCAGTTCAGCAGCGGAAATGGAGTCAACTCGGCCAGTCCGACATATCCCCCGCCGTAGTCCGACGACCCCAGTCGCCGCTGGCTGGTGGTGACCGTGGGGGGCTTTTGATAGCTTTCGTTGAGAAAGCCAAGAGTGTGATTCGTGGCGCTGGTGCGAGCGACCACGGTCGGGTTGCCGATCGCCGGTGTGCCGCCGGTCGTGATCGTCGATTGCCGGCTCGATTGCGACCACAGGTTGAACAGGAAATCCGTGGCGCCATTCTCTTCAATGGGCTGACCAGTGCGCTCACGACTGTTGAAGTTCTGCACGCCGTTGGCCACCGGATCGCTGGTGGTCGTCTCGTTCCCCGGCTTGCTGTTGAACACCGTCAGGTCGATCGGCAGCGAGTCGATGGTGAGATACGGATTGGTGTCGACGTTCCACGGCCGTGTGGGGTCGGCCAGCCGCTGCAAATGCACATGCCGATACGCCGGCAGCGTGGCGTTCACCCACAGCGTGCGCGGATTCGACAGGTCGGCGCGGATCTTGTCCTTCGGCGTGTCGTACACCGTCCCCGGCGCCATGGTGTAGCCGTTGTACGGCTCCGAGATGCTGAAACGCGTGTTGTTGCCGGTTCCCCCCGGCGGCACCGGCACCGCCAGCGCCGACTTCACCGTGGGATTCATCGTCGCGATGGTGTTGTACGGCAAGATCGCCGTCCCCGTGCTGTCGTGCACCGTGAAGGGCTGCGTCATGTTCACCGCCGGCATGACCGCCTTGCGGTCGGTCGACGAGCTACCCAGTTCGGTCGTGCCGGGCGGCCCCACCACCGCATAACCACCGGGCAGCACCGGCGCGGTCACGTTGGCGTAATACTTCACCAGATTGGGGTTGGCGATGCTGCTGTCGCTCGGCGCGCCGGCCAGGGCGGTGAAGTAAACCACTCCCTCGGCCTTGGTGTTGGTGAACGTGCCGCCAATGTCGATCTTGTCTGGCGCCTCGTCGGTCTGCGTGATGAGCATTCGCCAAACCGCGGAGCCCCCCGTCGCGCCGCTGAGCTTACCCAGCGGAACACCCTGAGCGGGGTTGGGCGGCGTCGTCGGCGAGCCAGAGGGCGCCAGAAAGGCGGGCGAGGCCGGCGTCGCCACCGACCACGGATTGTAAACCTCGACAAACAACGACCCCTGCGGCGACTCCTTCTGATCGAAGTCGTCGTCGGGCGGCGGGGACATAGTGGGACCGGTCGTTTTCTGCGGTCCGTCGGTGTCCTGGTTGGTGTCTTCGGCGCGGCGATCGTGCAGCGCCAAGGTCTCGGTCAGCAAAAGCTCCGGCCGCTCGCAACCCCACACCACGCCGCGGCGAACGGCGGCGACTTCGTTGGGCATCAGGTCGCCATTCACGTCCCACGGGTCGCCGTCGCTGTTCTCATCCGTGAACGGCGCCGCGTCGAACTCGAAGCCGGTCATGATCGAATCGCTGTCGCGGAAGTCGGTCACGTTCACCGCCCACTGCGCCACCTGCGTCGCCAGTCGCATCCGCTTGGCGGGGTTGCTCGCCGGATACTCCCGATCGACAAACTGCTGGTCCATCAGCATCATCACCAACATGTACAGGCTGCGGGCGTATTGCTCCCGGTCGAGGGTCGTGCCGCCCAGGGAAGTGTTGTGTTTGAATTGCACTGTGCTTCCGTAGTACTGCGGCCAGGCGTACTCAGTGGCTTCGTCGGGCTCGTCCACCAGCCAATCGCCGTCGTTGTCGATGCCGTCGCCAAACGGGCGGTTAATGTCGAACTGGAGCCCCCGCGACAACTCGCCCCCCAGATGGTTCAACACGATCGCGCGGTTCACGCTCGTCGGCGTGATCGTCGCGATCCGGTCGAGCAGGGTGGCGCTCGCCGGCGCGGCGCTGGCGTACAAGGTTTGATTCAAATACGCCCCTGGGGCCAGCACATCGGCCGAAGGGCCGAGCGACGGAATCGGCAAGTCCCAGCTTTCGGTTGTCACCAATCGGCGGCGATACTCGGCGTTGCCCGGCAGGTCGCTCCCCATCGACGATCGGCCCGTGAACATGAATGGCGCCAGGCGCAGCAATCGGTCGGGCAGGCTCGGCGCGTCGAGATCGTTGTAGCGCAAAATCCGCTCCAGCTCGGTCGGCTGAAACGGCGCGTCGATGGTGTACGGAATCTTGCTGTTCGGCAGGCCGGTGCGTGGGGCGTTTCGCGACAGGTCCAGGTCGTAAGCGCTATTGCGCGTCTCCCAGCGCTCGCCCATGCCGTGCATGCCGGTCGATTCGTTCTGCGCGAAATTCGGGAACACCAGATTGCCCGACGGATCGACCGCCAGCACGCCGTCGCCGTCCAGGTCAGACCGTGTGCCGTAGTTCGATGGCGTGCCGATCTTGGAGTTGTACGCGGCAAAGTCGGACATCTTCCACCACGCAGACATATCCATGGTCGGATCGATGCCGTTGGCGCCCTCGTCGGTGCGCCCCGCCGCCGGCGCCTCGCTCAGCGGCACGTCAAGTTCGCCGTAGCGCCCCAGTAGCAGTTCGTTGGTCAGCGATGGGAGAGCCGTTGGCAGGCCAAAGGTCACGCTAATCACCGAGTCGGTGAACACGCCCCCCGTCTTGACGCCGAACAGCAGGTTGTCGAACTCGTCAAATGAAACCGTGTTGTTAGTCGTTTGGTTGAAGAAGATGCCCAGGTTGACCTCGGCGGGACCATACCCCTGGCCGACCGGCAACTTGGCGACAGTCCCCCCCGCCGAGTCGCTGCCGGCGGTCGGGGCTTGCGCCTTGGTCGTGCCGGTGGCGGCGACGCCGGCCCCCGCTTCCACGCTGGTTGGCATCACCAATTGGTTGGCGTTGCCGTGCGCGTTGAGGTTCAGGCGGCCATCCAGGTCTTCGCACAAGATGGCGAACAGCGGCTTGTAGGTGCGGCCATCGGGTGTGGTCTGCACCGGCAGGCCCAGATCGACCCAGACGCTGTCGGGCTTGCCGTCGTTGTCGTTGTCGATGTCCCACGGCCCCGTCACGGGATGGAAGCTGGGATTGCTGCCACTGAAGTTCGGATGATCGGCGCCAACGAATCCGCCCACGGGCCGCAGCATGACGCTGCGCAGCGGAATCGTCGCCGCGGCCGTGTTCCAATTGGTCCAGGGAATCGGTGTGTTCTGATTGGCCAGCACAAAGCTCACCAGGTCGGGCCGGTGCAGCGACGGCAATACCACCTGGCTGGGATAGTAAGGGCTGCTGGTGTTGCTGGTGATGGCCCGCAGCGCCAAGAGCAGGTTTTGATAGTCGGCCGCGTCATAATCTTCATCGGCTCCGCCCAGGCCAGCCGGATCGGGATAGCCCGGCATGGAGGGAATAAACGTCTGATGATTGGGCGCGAAGGCCTGCACGCCAGTCACCGCGTTCGGAAAATTCAACAGCGGCAGCGCGGGGTTGTTCTGATACGTTTGCAGGTTGAAGCCAAAGCCCGTCCCGTTGAACGGCGCCCCGTTGACGACGAAGCGGTTGCCTTGGAGCGGGCGCCCCTGCTTGAACGGCATCACCCAAAACACGCCGGTCCCGCTCGCATAGGTGTAATCCACGATCCGCACGCTCTCGCCGGCGCACGGCCCCTCGATCATCGTCAGCACGCGCCCGGTGTAGTAACTGGCCACCTGACTCAGCAGGGGCGCGGGGGCCCATTGCAGCGTTGGAAACGTCACATCGCTGGCCAGCGTCCCCAAAGGAATGAATTGCTTATTGAACTGATCCGCTGGCAGCGTGGACGGATCGACCATCTTGCCCACCAGTCCGTCGCTGCCGTACATGTCTTCCAGCAGGCTGTGCGCGCGCAAGGTGGAGGCGGCGTTGTTCGTGCCGCGCAGCACCTGCAACAAAGCGGTCTTGGTAAGCTGCTCGGGCGAGTCCCCGGTGCGTTCGATCTGCGCGTGAATCGCCGCGCCCCGCTTGTGCGTACGTGCGACGACCACAAACGTGACCGTGACCAGCGAAAAAAGCGCCAAAAGCCCCAGGATAAACAGCAGTATGATGCCCCGCCGCTTAGTCCCCCGTGCACCATTGCGGATCGTAGCAGTGGCCGCGGCGAGACTGGTGTATTTCGGCCTTCGCCCCGCTTGCGGGGAGAAGGTGGCCGCAGGCCGGATGAGGGGGACTTGCTCAGCTGCTCCACTGATCCACTGCTCGCCAGCTTCGAACCGTGTGCTGCTGGCCCCGGTAGCGCGGGCCGCAGGCCGGATGAGGGGGTAGCCCGGCTTGGAGCCGTTATTCTCGAGTTGTCGATTCAATTCGTTCGCCGCCATCTCACTCACTCCGCCGCAGAGCCCCTGCGGTTGCCCCGTTTCCTGTATTGTGAACTTGGCCGGACCCATCACTGAGCCCAGCTATCGACCTCGATCGTCTTGGTGTAAACCCCCACCACGCCATCGATCACCGTGGCATAGAGCGTCAAGCCGCCTGCCCCGTCGGCGTCTTGATACATCGTCGAGTCGGCCGCCCAGTCGGGGCCGGCGAGCGTCGCTTCGAGGTACCACTCCGGGTTGCCCGAGGCGCTGGCCGGGTTCGTGCCGCTATCGGCATAGCTGGGGTCGCCCCCCGTCGCCACCACGCGATACCAATGATAGACCTCGTGCGGCTGAATCGGCGCCGCCGGCTGCGTCCAGCCGCCCAGCATGATCCATTGTCCTGGCCGCACCTTGGGAAAATCGCTCTTCTCCACGTTGGCCGGGTCGCTGTTCGGATCGCCCGATTTGATCGGCAGTCGCAACAGCACGTCGCCGCCGCCATAGCCGACGCCCCCCGAGATGAAGTCGGCATACAGCACGCGTTCGCTCGGCGGGCCGTCTCCCCGATTGGCGATTGCCGGCAGCGGCGCCAACGGCGAGCGCTTGTAGCACACCGCCACCGACACGCTGAACGCCTTGGGCGCCGCGATCGGCGCGGGCGTGACCGGGTAGGGCCACGGCGACGGGACCACCGTCGCCAGCCAGGTGTAGTCGCCGGCCGACTGGATCCGGTCGTCCGAACCCCACACCACGTTGGGCCGCTTCGTCTCGTCGCTGGGTTGCTCAAACACCAGATCATCTTCCGAGCGGAACATCCGCTCCACCGATGGATTGGTCATGGGAATGGTGGCGCCGCTCCAACCCTTCAAAGTCGCGCGTGGCATGCGCGCCGTGGCGGTCACGCCCGCGCCCAACTCGTTGGTTAGTTTGGTCGGGAACAACCAGCCAGTGCCATCGTTCCAAGGCAGCGTACCTGGCATGATCGTCATCGCGCCGCCCGCCGCGCTATTGGCCGGGTACGCGACGAACAAGGGGTCGATGCAAAATGGCTTGGTCAGGTCGGCGCCTGTCACCGCTCCTCCCGAGCCCCAAAGATTCTCAGGCTTGAGCCAGCCACGGACTTTGATCTCGCGAAACGCCGCCCGGCCCACCGCGTTGCCGCGTTCCTGCTTGCTCGCCTCGACCACATAATGCCGCCCGACGGGGATCAGCGCTGCCAGTCCCATCAGCCCGACCGAAGCGACGAAGATCGAGATCAGCACCTCCATCAGCGTGATGCCGCGCGGCGTGCGCCTTTGCAGGCCAGTGGCCGGGCCAGTGTGTTTTTTCGCCTCGCCCCCGCGCAGCAGGGGGAGAGACCGGCCGCAGGCCGGGTGAGGGGGCGTATTTTCCCGTGTGCCACCGGCTTTGCCAGTGCGGGCCGCAGGCCGGATGAGGGGAAGAATACCGCGCATCACCTGCCTCCCAATGCTTGGGCCGATTCGGCGAACACTCGCGACTGCTTGAGCGCGTCGGCCGGCTGAGTCGTCGCGGCGTTGATCGCGCCCACATTGCTCGACGTGATCAGCCCACTCTGCGGTTGGATCGAGATCCAAAAATTCTCCAGGTCTTGCAGGTTCGACATATCGTCGCCTGTCTGACTCGCGGCCCAGGTGTTGTCCAACCGCTCGCGCTTGCCGAGCAACAGGTGAATCGCGCTGCCGACCGAGGCTCGCATGTAGTTGTAGTAAATGTGCGATGCCGTGCCGTCCGGCGCGAACATCACCACCACCGGCGCATTGCCATTGAGACTGGAAAACTCAGAGCCAGTTCCGCCCACGCCCGAATACTCCATGTCGATCACCAGCGACTCCGGCAGTTGCATCGCGGGGTTGGCCGACTTCACCGGCTGGCGGATGATCTGATACGGCAGGGCAATCGGAGCGGCCACCGTCGCCGCCTGGATATGCACGGGGATCACGCCGAGCGACGAAATCGTCCAAGGTTCTGTTGGCGTCGGCGGTTTGAGGTAACGATTGTCGATGGTGTCCGCCGTGCCGCTGGCGATCTGAAAATAGGCCCCCTGATAATTGAACCGTATCAGATCGCCGGGCTTGACCAGCCGCGTCACCCCGTAGTCTGGGCCGGTCACAGTCAGCACGCCCATATTCAGAGTCACGCCGCCGAGCCCAACTATTTGACCGCCGCCGATCAACGCCCGCGACGCAATCGTGTCTCCCGCGTAGGGGGGCGGCACTTCCACCTGCCGCAGCACGATCGACATCTTCGGCTGCTGCCGCGTCGTGCCGCCGTCGTCGGTCACGCTGAACCGCTCGAACATCACCCCCACCGGACGGCCGTTGCGCATTGCCGTGTCGCGGGCCCCGTTCAGATAACTGGTCACCGTGCGCGACGCCTCGCGCAGCCGTCGCGTGTCGAGCGTCGGCAAGATCACTGGCAGCGCGATGCCCGCCAGGATGCCGACGATCAGTATCACCACCAATAGCTCGACCAGCGTGAAGCCGCCGCGCCGACCGGCGCCGCGGTTGCTGCACAAAGCGCCGGTGATCTCGAAATGTGGAAACAACTTCCGCACGTTAACGCCTGATGTCGAGCAAGTGGTTGTGGATGTTGTCCTCTGGTCCGCCGTCGCCATCCTCGGGCTGGAGGGCCGTCACCTGGCCGCGCCAACTCAACTGACTGGCGCCGGGATCGGTGGGAGCGTATGGATCGTTTTGATCCGGCGTCTTGTTCGGCGAGTTCTCGACCGTGGCGATGCGGTATACGCCGTCCGAACCGGCCGAGAAAATCAGCGGATGCATTTCAAACGCCAGCGGGTCGATGCCCGCCGGATCGAATGGATCGTGATTTGCCCGCAAGTCGCGCGCGTCGAACGGATTGGTGGCGGTGGGATTGCCGGGCTGCAAGTCGGAGAGGAAGCCAGGCGCCCAGCGCAGAAACGAGATGGGGCGCCCCCAGCCGTCGATGAATTCCTTGGCGCCGTCGTTGTCAAAGTCTCCCACGTCGCGCGGCGATATCGCCATGTCGGTGGCCGACTCGTCCCCCATGCCCGTGGTCAGGATCAGGTACAAGCACTCGGCGCCTTGATACGCGGGCGTGGGACTGCCGATCTGCGCTAGCCGTCGCTGGTAGGCGTAAAAGAGCGCCGAGTAGGGCACGTTGATCGGCGTGGCGAGCGGTATGCCGATTGTTTGAAACTCGGTCTTCGGCAAGCCCAGCGCGGTTGCCCAATCACTGCGCTCCGTGCGCCCAGTCGACGTGTCGGTGCCGAACGCCTTGTCTTGCGTGGGAGAAAGCGCCGTGATATTGATGTCGCTCCAGCGGTCGGGCAGTTCCATCCGCATCAGTTGCCGCCGCGCCAACAGTTGGCACAGCGCGAACTGGCGTCCGTCGCCGCTGGTCTGGTTCAGGTCGACCGGCAAGCGCCGGGTGCGATAGCTCTCCCAGCGTTCTTGCATGGCGGCGTTCAACTTGGTGATCAGCGAACGCGTGCGCGACAGCCGAGCGGCCTCTTGCGCCTGGTACAACGCGCCCAGCGCCATGCCCGCCAGAATGGCGATGATCGTGATCACGACCAAAAGCTCGATCAGCGTGAAGCCACGCCGACCATCTCGCCGCGCGTAGCCGCCAGACGCAAACAGGAGAGCGAATCGGCCCTCCTGCTGCATCGTGCGGCGTCCGTGTTGTGCGAGCGTGCGATGTGTCATGGAGTGGGCGCCGAATCGGCCAACGTGCCCCCGGCGAAATTGGTCAGGTTGTCCTGGTCATCGACCTGTGCCGATGCGGTCGATGGGAAGAAATCCGCAGCGAACCACCACGGCGTGCCACCAGACAAAACGTCGCTGGCCAACAATTGCTTGTGGTATTTGGTGTCGATGCCAGGGGCGATGATCTGGAATTTTTGCGAGTTCATGAACTTCAGCGGCTGCGTACCGGTCGGCGCCGGATCGGCCGCGTACGGGATGCTGTTGCCCCACAGTGACTCATTGTTGGGGCCTTGAAAGCCCGGCGCGCTGACGCTTAACACACCGGCCGCCTGCGACGGATACGGATAGGCCGGGCCCGATTTATAGATGTTGCTGTCGAAGTAGACATACGGCGGCGTGTTGCCTTCCTGCGTTCCACCCGGCGGCAAGTACTCCCACCAGCCATCGCCGTCATAATCGACCAGTCGCCGCGCATCGAACGGAAAGAACACCTTGCCGCGCTGACCCGGATACGGATCGGCGGCCGAAGCGCCCGTGCCAAAAAAAGGATTGGCCGGGTCCAAGCGAAACGGCGCCAGTTTGGTCTCGGCGTTGGAGTTCGGCAGCCCCCCAAGGAAAAACACGAGCGCCTCCGCCGGATCGAGATTCTCGAGATCAAGCCCGTTTCCGGCATTACCCATGTACTTGGCCGCGTTGTTCGACACGGAGACGAACTTCGTGGCGTCGGAGATGTGCAGTCGCATGTCGTTGTAGTTGGCGATGTAACGTGGAAACGCCTTGGCGATGTGCCGCGTAATGCGCTGCTGCTGCACCTGCGGGACCATGCTCCCCATCGGCGCCGGCGAGAGCTTTTGGTCGCCGACGAAAATGCCGAGGGTGGGCGGGTAGCTGCCCCGTTCGGTGCGGTAGGACTCGATCGCGGATTGAATCTGCTCGATCTCGCTGAGCACCGCCGCGTTCTTAGCCTTCTTCGTGCCGCCGCCCACGGCGAACAAAAGCAGCCCGGCCAAGACGCCGATGATGACGATCACCATCAGCAGTTCGACGAGCGTGAAACCATGTAGGGGCCGGCGGCAGCGGGCACGAGGTGAAGAAGCAAGGCCAGCGGCCCCTGCATCGGAGCCAGCGGCATACAGCGGAGAACGGTAGTTTTCTCGACTTCGTGTCATATCTTGGTGCTTTCTCGCGGGTTCTCGGGCGGCCTGTTCGCGTCTCGCAATGAGACGTGGCGCAAAATCGTACAGCGGCCTCGCGCCGCCTGTTGCGATTGTATACGCAAAACCGAGCGAAAACTGGCTAGGGACAATAAGTTGCAAGTTGTGGGCCAGAGCTGCTAGCAAACGCAATCTGGCTGCTGGTTGATTCGCAGGCGAACGAATTGCTCCGCGCGCCCGAGACCAATTTCCTACGCATCGCCAGCCTGCCGGGGCGGTCGTCGCCAAGCGGAAAAATACCTCTCTTAGCTCAGGTCGCCGATCAGCTTGATGAGCGGCAAGAACAGGGCGATCACGATGAAGCCGACCATGCCGCCGAGCACCACGATCAACAGCGGTTCCAGCAGGCTCACGAGGCTTTCGGTGAGCACCGCCACCTCTTCGTCGTAGGTATCGGCCACTTTATAGAGCATGGTGTCGAGCTCGCCCGTCTCTTCCCCCACGTCGATCATGTTGATCACCAGATCGTCGACGATGCGGTCGTTGAGCCGCAGCATGTACATCAATAGCCCAATCGGCCCCCCCACAAAGGCGAACCAGAAGAAGGCCGACACCGGATGGAAGCCGGGCTTGGAGTTTTCCTTCATCGGCCGGGCAATCGATTCTCCCTCGCGAATCGCGTCGTAAATCTTGCCGTATAGGTTTTCGAACACGGCGTTGCCGCTGGTCTCCTTGGCGATGAACAAGGCCTCCAAGATCGGCACGCCCGACGCCACCAGCGTGCCGAGTGTGCGGCTGGTGCGAGCCATGATGTTCTTTTCGATCAATTGGCCGAACACCGGCACCTTGAGCGTGAACAAGTCCCAGCCGTAGCGGCCATACTCGAACTTGCGCACGAGCTTGACGAACAACCAGATGCCCACGGGAATCAAGGGCAGCAGGAAGAAGTAATTGATGACGATGTCGGACACCCAGATGAGCCACTCGGTCATCGCGGGCAGCTCGCTGTCGAAGTCGTCGAAGATCTGTTTGAACTTCGGCACAATGAACTTCATGATCGCCACCAGAATAACGGTGGCGATCATGACGACGACAACCGGGTAGACCATCGCCCCCTTGACTTTGCGCTTGAGGGCCTGGGCTTTTTCTTGGAACTCGGCCAGGCGGCGCAAGATGACTTCCAAGGCGCCGCCCGCCTCGCCCGCTTTGATCATGTTCACGTACAGGCGGTCGAAGCATTTGGGGCTCTTGGACATCGCCTCCGAGAGCGTGGCGCCCGCCTCGATCTCGTCGCAGACGTCGATCAGCGAGTTTTTCAGCCGGCCCGGCTTCGATTGTCCTTCCAGGATTCTCAGGCTGCGCAAGATCGGCAGACCGGCGTCCTGCAAAATGGAGAGTTGGCGCGTGAACGTGGTGAGCAGCTTGGTGCTCACGCCGCCAATGGCGAAGGTCTTGCCCCCTTTACCTTTCTTTTTCTTTTCGGCGGCCGACTTGCGCGCTTTCTTGACGGACAGCTTCGTGACGAAGTAGCCCATCTGGCGAATTGTCGCCTGCGCTTCTTCCTCGCTGACGGCGTCGATCTCGTCCTTGATCTCGGCGCCGGTGGCGTCCATCGCTTCGAATTGGTACGTCGGCATACGTGCTCTCCTCCGCGATCCTCACGGCTCGCGGCCGGTTTCCCTTCGCCCTGTGCTGCGCTGCTCTGTGGTTGGGGCCGCCGTCGCGGCCGTGGTTACCCGTCTACAATCGTTTCGCGGACGACTTCTTCCAGCGTCGTTTTGCCTTGATACACGTAATCCATGCCGGCGTCGCGCAAGGTCACCATGCCGTAGCGCCGCGCGGCCACGCGCAACTCGTCGCTGGTGCAATTGCGTACGATCATCTCGCGCAGGTCGTTGTTCATCACCATCAACTCGAACAGGCCGATGCGTCCTTTATAACCCGTGTTGTTGCAAACGTCGCAACCTTTGCCGCGAAAGAATTGCCTCCCTGCCACATCGCCGGCGGCCAATTGCAGTTCGGCCAGCATGTCTTGGGTGGGCTTGATCTCCTCTCGGCAGCCGGAGCAGATCTTGCGCACCAGCCGCTGGGCAAGTATCGCCTCCACGGTGGCGGTGATCATAAACGGTTCCACCCCCATGTCGCGCAAGCGCGTGATCGTGCTGGGGGCGTCGTTGGTGTGCAGCGTGCTAAAGACCATGTGACCCGTCAGCGAGGCTTGGACGGCGATCTCGGCCGTCTCCAGGTCGCGAATCTCCCCCACCAGAATAATATCTGGATCTTGCCGCAAAATGGCCCGCAAACAAGCCGCGAAAGTGTTGCCGATCGAGTGGTCGATGGGGCACTGCACGATGCCGTCGATGTCGTACTCGATGGGATCCTCGGTGGTGATGATCTTGTCGTCCACCGAGTTCAGCTCGGACAGGGCCGAATACAGGGTGGTGGTCTTGCCCGACCCAGTGGGGCCGGTCACCAGCACGATGCCGTTGGGGTGTTCGATCACCTCGCGAAACGCTTGTAGCGTGCTGGCGTTCATGCCGACCGCAGCCAGATCGAGGTTGACCACCGAGCGGTCGAGCACCCGCATGACCACGCTCTCGCCGAACATGGTCGGCAGCACGCTCACCCGCAGATCGACCGGGTGGCCGCCCACGTTCAGCTCAATGCGGCCGTCTTGCGGCAACCGGCGTTCGGCGATGTCGAGGTTGGCCATCACCTTGATGCGCGTGGTGATGGCGAAGGCCAGGTGGCGCGGCGGCGGCACCATCTCAAAGAGCACGCCGTCGGCCTTGATGCGAATCTTGAATTCGTCTTCGAATGGCTCAAAGTGCAAGTCGCTGGCATGGTCCTTGATGGCCATCAAGAGCACCATGTTGAGCAGCTTGCGGACCGGTGCGCTGTCGGCCAGCGCCTCGACGCTGGTCAGGTCGATCGGCCCGTCCTTGTCGAGCGCGGCGGCGGCGGCGTTGAGCTCTTTGTCCTCCTCCATGTCGTGGACGATCTTCTCGACGCTCTCTCCCTCGGCGGCGTAGTATCGCTCCAGCGCGCCCTTGACGTCCTTCTCCGTGGCGACCACGGTGCGGATGTCGTAGCCCAGGAAATTGCGCAGCTCGTCGACGACCGACAGCTTTTGCGGATCGCACATGGCGATCGTCAAGGTGTTGTCGCGGAAGGCGACCGGCACAATGCGATAAAGCTGCGCCATCGGCTCGGTGACGTAGTTGAGCACGTCCTGCGGAATGGCCGTGTCCGCCAGGCTGATCACCTTCAGCCCCATCTGCTCGGCCAGCCCCTGCGCCAACTGATCGTCGTTGATCAGCCCCATGCTCTCGGCCACCTTGCCGATCAGTTCGCCGGGGCGGTTTTGCTGCTCCTCCAGCAGCATTTCAAGCTGTTCATCGGTGATGAAGCCCAGATCGACGAGAATCTGGCCAAGCCGTCGCATCGCCATCGAAGTGATCTCAGTAACGAAAGTTGTGCGTGAAAAGTCTGGCGGACCACGCCGCCGTTAATGTCCCTTGGCCGGCGCCTTGCCGTCCCCTTTTTTCTCCTGCAAATCCTGCTCGTCGTCGAACATGCCCCCCTCCGCCTTGGCAATCCGCATCGCCAACTCGTCGGGCTTGTTCGATTTGACCATCACGTCTTCCTTGGCGCAGGTGCCGTTCTTCCAGAGTCTGAACAGCGTGTCGTCCATGAGCTGCATGCCGTACTTGGCGCCCGTTTGAATCGACGACGTGATGCGAAACGTCTTGTTCTCGCGAATCAGGTTGGCGATGCCGGGCGTGACCACCAGCATCTCGTGCGCGGCGACGCGACCGCCGCCGATCTTTGGCAGCAATTGCTGCGACAACACGCCAATGATCGAAGTCGAAAGCTGCACGCGGATCTGTTCTTGCTGCGTAGTGGGGAAGACGTCGATGATGCGGTTCACCGTTCCTTCCGCGCCGGTGGTGTGCAGCGTGCCAAAGACCACGTGCCCCGTTTCGGCCGCGGTGATGGCGGCCTCAATCGTTTCCAGATCGCGCATTTCGCCCACCAGAATCACATCGGGATCCATACGCAGCGCGCGGCGTATCGCTTCTGGAAAGCTTGGCACGTCGACGCCGATCTCGCGTTGGTTCACCGTGGAACGCTGGTGCTTGTGATAGAATTCGATCGGGTCCTCGATCGTGATGATGTGATGGTCGACGCTGTGATTGATGTGATTGATCATGCTGGCCAAGCTGGTGCTCTTGCCCGAGCCGGTTGGCCCCGTCACCAGGAACAAGCCGCGCGGCCGCATGATGAGTTCGGCGCACACCTTCGGCAGGCCAAGCTGCTCAAAGGTCATAAACTCGTTGGGAATCCGCCGTAGCACCAGGCCGACGGTCCCCTTTTGTTTGAAGACCGCCACCCGAAACCGCGCCTGCTCGCCAAACGCGAAGCCAAAGTCGGTCCCTCCCACCTCCTGCAATTCCTGCTGACACCGCTCCGGCGTGATGCTCTTCATCAGCGCCACCGTGTCGTCGGGCTCCAGCGTCTTGGTTTCCAAACGCCGCATCCGCCCATCCAGGCGAATACACGGCGGTTGTCCGCAGGAAATATGCAGATCGCTCGCCTTCTGGTTGATGACGGTCTGCAGCAGCTTGTCGATGAGCAGCGTACCCACGTGTCAGTCCCTTACACGGTAGCGTTGCGAAGTGGTGATTGAGTTCACGATCAGTCGCCCCGCTTGGCGACCCGGAAGACCTCGTCGAGCGTGGTCAGCCCCTTGAGGACCTTGATGATGCCGTCTTGATACAACCCCCGCATGCCTTGCGCCACGGCGGCCTTGCGAATCTCTTGTGTCGACGCGCGCTGGAATGAGAGCTCGCGGACCTTTGAGTTCATCATCATCAACTCATAGATGCCCATGCGGCCGCGATATCCGCTCTTTTGGCAGTTGCCGCACCCTTTTCCGCGCATGAAGTTGCCTTTGGCGGCCAGTTCGGGCGGAATGCCCGCGGCCTCGAGCTGCGCGTCGCTGGGAGTAAATGGCTGTTTGCATTTGGTGCAGATCACGCGCACCAGTCGCTGCGCCACGATGGCGATGACGCTGGACGCCACCAGGTACGGAGGCACGCCCATGTCGATCAATCGGGTGACAGCGCCCGGCGCGTCGTTGGTATGCAGTGTGCTGAACACCAAGTGGCCCGTGAGCGAGGCCTGAATGCCCATCTCGGCCGTTTCTTGATCGCGCATCTCGCCCACCAGAATCACATTGGGCGCCTGCCGCAACATCGAGCGAATAATGCGGGCAAAGTCGAGCCCGATGTTGTGCTTCACCTCCACCTGGTTGATGCCCGGCAGGTAGTACTCCACGGGGTCTTCGGCGGTGATGATCTTGCGATCGGGCCGATTCAAGTCGTTCAGGCCGGCGTACAGCGTGGTCGTCTTGCCCGAACCGGTGGGACCGGTCACCAAGATGATGCCATTGGGACGGCGAATCAGTCCCTGGAAGGTGCGGAAGACGTCTTCCGCCATGCCGAGTTGTTTGAGGCTGACCTTGATGCTGTCCTTGTCCAATAGCCGCATCACCACCGATTGGCCGTGATTGGTCGGCAGCACGCTCACCCGCAGGTCGAGTTCTTTGTTGGCGGTGCTCACCTTGATGCGACCGTCCTGTGGACGGCGGCGCTCGGCGATGTCCATCTTGGCCATGATTTTGAGGCGCGACAGCATGGCGGCGAGCAAGCGGCGCGGTGGGCTGTCGCGTTCGACTAGCACGCCGTCGATGCGGTACCGCACCCGCACCCGGTCTTCGAACGGCTCGATGTGAATGTCCGAGGCGCGGAGTTGCACCGCCTCTTGGATAATCAAATTCACCAACCGCACGATCGGCGCGGCGCTCTCGTCCGAATCGTCGTCGCCAGCGGCCTGAGTTTCCGTCTCGGTGAAGTCGATCGCCGTATCGGTGAACTCCTGCAGCATGGAGTCGGCGCTTTCGCCGTCAGTCTGCCCGTAGTAGCGGTTGATCGCTTCCAGAATGTTCTCGCGCGGGGCGAGCGCGATCTTGACCTCGCGATTCAGTATGAACCGCAGCTTCTCTTGGGTGTCGTAATCCAGCGGATCGCTGACGATCACCTTGATCGCGCCATCCTCCTCCGCCATCGGCAGCACCGCGTTCTCGCGGGCGATTGACTCAGGCACCAGTTCGACCACCGATGGGGGGATCACCACCTCCGACAGGTTCACGAAGTCGAGACCGTGGGACCGCGCCATGGCGCGCATCACTTCGTCGCCGGTGGCGTAGCCGAGACGCACCAGCGCGTCGCCGACGCTGGAACGGCTCGAGCGCGCCATCTGTTCGGCTTCGGCCAGTTGGTCGGCGCTGATAACCTTTTGACGAATGAGGATGTCAGTGAAATTCGTCATGCTGGTGGCCATTGCGCGCGTCTCAATTCAACGGACAACAACCCAGATAATGCCTGGGAATCAAGAAACTGCGGTTATCGACGAATAGATAAAAACGACAAGCCAACTGTCTAACCGCGTCTTCCAGGTGAGGGCCTCTTCTCTCCCGGTCGGCGAGCGCAAACCTGAACAGCATCATCGCCTACCGCCTGCACTCGCGCAGCCGGTCGAATGAATCCGATTCAAGCTTTCGACAGTTGGGGCGCCGCCAGTCGGGCGCCTGCAAGCGCATAACTCCCGATGGTAGCACAGTTTCTCAGACTACCGCCGCTTGTTGGGGGTGTCAATTCGCCGCGGCGTCACGCGGCCAACCCCCAATGATGGCGGTCCTGTTGGCGCGATTGCGCCGGCCAGAACAGACGGCTTCCCCCTTGTTGGAGGGGGTCAGGGCGGCGAATGGGGGCGTTGGCTGTGAGAGCCGGACGGCGATTCCCGCCATCGCGACTGGCTGCTGTTAAATAAGCGCAAAACCATGGCGATCGCCATGGTTTGCGGAGCGCCAAGAAGATTTGCTGACCGGCCGCCGCAGCGGCCAGTCAGCATGAAGTCAGCCTGGAAGGTCGCTTAGTACGTCGACCGGCGCAGTTGCCGTCCCGCCACGCGCCGCGCCTTGTGTCGCATCTGCCCAGCGATTTCGCGCACCAGGTCAGCGTCTTCATACAATTCGGCCGCTTCCAGTTCAGCGGCGGTGTGCTCCAGACTCGCGCTCGAATAGCGCAGCGCCTCGGTTTGAACCGCCGGCGCCGTGTCTGTGTATTCAACTTCTTCCGTCACCTCTTCGCCTGGCGCCAGTTCTTCCAACTCCACGGGCAACGTCTCGCTCTCGGGCCGATCGGCTTCGCTCAGATTCTCGAGTACTTGAATCAATTGGGCGCGCCGCGCGTTTACTTCGCGCTGCTCGGTCACCGTTTCGTCAACGGTTAGCCCTGGGCAATGAATCCCCTCGCCGCCATGTGCTTGTAGCGAGTCCATCAAGCGCATGATGTCGCGCGCCGCCTGACTCTGCGGCTCGCAGGCCGCTTCCGCCTGACGCGCGGCGCAGGCTTGTGAAGCGCAGCGCGTTTTTCCCGATTCGCACACGGAGTCGCATGGGTGCTGCTTAGTGGCACAGGCGGCGCCTAAACCGTCGGTCTGCGCCGCCTGCTCTGCGTTGGTTTTGCACTCGTGCTTCGTAGCCGCGGCGCACGCGTCGGCTAGTTCGCCAGGGTTCGCATAGGTCGTCTCCGACTCGCAGTCGCACTTAATGGCGGCGGTGCAAGCTCCGGCGTTGCAGTGCTTGGCCGAGAGCGCGGTGCAGCCGCTTGCCACGGATTGAGCGCAATGGATCGCGGCTGCCGACTCGCAAGCAGTTTCCCCTTGCTCGCAGGCCGTCGCTTCACAGTCGCTTTGCCGCGGACAATCAAGCACGATCTTGCCGCACAGACCGGCATCGCTGTTTAGTCCCTGTGCGCAGGCCTGCGCTCGCTGCTGGCGCACTCGTGTGCAGCCACCTGCTGTGGGGTCGAATCCCAGCGAAGGCGTGCCCCACGATAGAGCGATCGCCAAACACATCGCAACAATACTCGTGCGCGCCAGCGTGATCATCCTTGATCTCACTTTCTTTGTCGGAAGGACTTGCCCGGTGGAGCCGGACGATTGAAGGGGCGGGGAGTATAGCGATCACCGCGGCCGCTGATCCAGAGCGAGATTTTTATCGCAAATTCGCGGCTTCTTTCGCAGGTTGCCCAGTTTCGCGCGCCGCGGCGCGCTTCGCATTGACACCGCTGGCGGCCTGCGACATGATCCCGCCCCAACTGTCGACAGGTCTCTGCCGGGTCCGCTGCGCGCCGTTCGCCGTTTGTGCCTTACGGTTGCGATCAGCAGGGTTCCACAGCAAAGGTCGAATCGCTCACATGCCAGACGGCCGGGCACAACTCGGGCTAGCGCTCGCTGCGCTCTTGATTTGCGCGCCGACAATCTCCGCGCGCGGTCAAGGAACGGTGTTCGACCAGTTGTCGAAAAAGCGGACTTCGCTGGAGGTCAAACCCACTGCCGGCAATCAGGCGCCTGCCCGACCGTCGGCGTCCGCTGCGCCCAAGAAGAAGTCTTCGGTTCCAAAACAGACCTCGCCATCGACTCCGGTCAAGACGCCAAGCAAAAAGGCTGCCGCGCCCAATCCCAAAACGCCAGCGCCGGTTCGGCAAGCGCAGCATCAAGAGGACCTGGCAGATTCACCATATCTCTCTTCGCCCATAGAAGAACTCTCCGCCGAACCCAAGCCGCCGATCGAGTTGCCGGAGGAGGAGTACTTTGGTTCTCCCAACACCTGTACGAGCAAGCATCATGCAAAGGGCAAGCTGTGCCGCTTCGTCGAGACGATCAGCGAACCCATGCAAGGACAAAGCTGGCTCTCGCGACCCCTCAGCATTGGGTTCGAAGCGGGCGGCATCTGGGGAGGCGAACTGCTCGACGATCAAGTCGATTCTTCGAGTGGCAAATTAGTGATGCTCACCCTGGGGTGGGACCACACCAATTGGCACGGCTACGAAGTTCGCTTTGGGTACTCGGTGATCGACACGTTCAATATCCTGCCGCCGCATGATCCGCGAAACACCAAGTTGGGGCTGTTCGACGTGAGCACGCTGCTCTACCCATTGCAAGATGCGCGGTTTCGCCCCTTCTTCCGCTTCGGCCTGGGCCTGCAAACCTATAAGTTCATCACCAACTACGGCAACGAAGTCGACAACATCATCGCGGCGGGCAACATTGGCGTCGGCATGAAGTTCCTCTTCGATCGACATGTTGCGTTCCGCATGGAGTTCATCGACAACATCGGCTTTGGCGATGGCCTGGATATGGGTATGCTGCACGACACCCAGCTCACCTTTGGCGCCGAGTTCCGTTTTGGCGGCATGCACAAAAGCTACTGGCCCTGGCACTCCGGCCGCAGCATCTGGTAGCGCTTCTAGTCGCTAACTTTTGAGCCGGATCGGCAATTCGTCGATCTTGGCCGCCAGAATGAAGTCGTTCTCCGACAGCCCGCCAATCGCATGCGTCCACAGTTCGATGGCCACGTTCCGGTAACTGGTCAGATGCAGATCGGGATGGTGCCCTTCGGCCTCGGCCAGTTCCGCCACATGGTTGAAGAACTCCATAGCCGCCATGAAATTCTTGGCGATCCATTCTTTGCGAATCCGCCGATGATCCGCGGTCAGCTTCCAGCCACCTAGTTTCTTAAGCTGCTCGCGCGCCTCATCGAGCGTGGCCGGCGGCACGCCCCCTTCGCACGGCTGACACTTCTTGGAGCTAAGTTCGCAGGCTGTGAACGTATCCATGGACTTTTCCTTATGGCCCCTGGTATTAGACGACGAGCCGCCCGTTTGGGTCAAACATTCTCATTCGGCCAATCTCAGGCCGTTGCAGCGCCCGTGCCACGATGAAATAATGCCGCCCGTCACCGCAAACGATTTCAAACACACTGGAAAATCATGCCAAAACTCTCGGTCGATGGCGTTGGCGTCTACGAAGTGCCTGCTGGCAAGCGGCTTGTGCTCGCCCTGGAAGACGAGGCGGGCATCGACCAGTTGCACGCCTGCGGCGGACATGCCCGCTGCACGACCTGCCGCGTCGAATTCGTGTCGGGCCAACCCGACCGTATGACCGTGGCCGAGCGCGACGTCCTCGCCGCGCGCGGTTTGGCCGGTGTGCGGCTGAGTTGCCAGATCGCTTGCGATCACGACATGACCGTGCGAGCCATCAGCCGCCTGGCCGGCAGTGGCCGAGCCGATGCGGGCAAGCGCCCTGCCGATCAGATCGAGCCGCCAGTCGAGTGGGCTTGAACCAGGCCGTTCATCGCGAATGGCGTCAATAGGGCGCGTCGGCCAACAGCGCCTCGGGCAGGTCGACTAATCGGCTACGCAAATACTCGCCCAGGCTCTTCGCCTGCGGATCAAAGCGCGTGGACGACGACACACCTTCGCCCAACAGTCCCACCACCACAAAGTTGAGTGCCCAGAGATTTGGCAATTCGTAGCGACGCACCTCCAGCGCGGCCGACTCGGGAATCAGTTGTTGAAATGCTTCCACCGTGAGAAAGTCGCGCAGCCACGCATAACCTGCTGCGCTGCGGGCCCAAATGCCGACATTGGCGTTGCCCCCCTTGTCTCCCGAGCGAGCGCCGAACACCGTGCCTAGCGGCATTCGCTGCGATAGCCCTGCGGGCGCCGCGGGCAGTTCGGCCGTCGGCGCCGTCACCTCAATCGGCGCCGCGCTCGGCGTGGGCGCGACTGGCACACGCGTCCCATCGGCCAGCACCACCTCTTGCTGAACCAGCGAAGCGTCGACCAGCGCCGGCCAATAGACGCCCACCGGGCTCCCTTCGCCTGGCAGCGTGGTGGCGTAAAAGCCGGGATAGCTGGCCAGCGCCATCTCGACCACAGCGCCAGAAAACGCCCGTCCTACGCGCTGCGGATCGGGGCTCTTGACGGTCACACGCAACAGCGCGCTGGCCTCGGAGTTGGTACAGGCGTCGGCGCGGTCGCCCCGAATCAAGTCGAACTCAATCGACGAGAATGGTTGTTCGCCCCCCAATGCCTGCAACAGCGCTTCGCGCGTGACGCGCGCTTTTTCCTCAATGTCGAGTCCCGTGAGGACAAAGGTCATCGAATTGCGAAAGCCCCCGAGATAATTGATGCACACCTTCATGCTGCCCGGCGCCGGCTCGCCCCGGATGCCGCTCAGCCGCACGCGGTCGGGGCCAAGCTGCTCGATGTCAATCGTGTCAAAACGGGCGACCACGTCGGGGTTGGCGTAGCGTGGGGAGTCAATCTCATAGAGCAGTTGCGCGGTGACCGTGCCGACCGAGACTAAACCGCCCGTGCCAGGATGCTTGGTAATGACCGAACTGCCGTCGGCGTGCATCTCGGCAATCGGAAAGCCAACATGCGATAGCCCCGGAACCTCGCGAAAGAAGGCGTAGTTGCCCCCCGTGGTCTGGGCGCCGCACTCTAGCACATGGCCAGCCACCAGCGCCCCGGCCAGTTGGTCCCAATCGTCGCGCCGCCAGCCAAAGCGCCAGGCCGCCGGCCCCATGACTAGCGCGGCGTCGGTAACGCGCGGACATATGACGACATCGGCGCCCCGATTCAGCGCCTCGACAATGCCCCAAGCGCCCAGATAAGCGTTGGCGCTTACTGTCATGGCGTTGAGCTCCGCAAGCGGCCGGCCGGTGTCGAGATGCTTTAGCGCTTGCCCCGCTGCCTGCAATTCTGGCAGGCGCGTGAGCAGATCATCCCCCTCAATGTGCGCGATGTTTGCTCGCGTACCGAGCTTGTCGCACAGTGTGCGCAGCTCCTGGGCGAGTCCCGCCGGGTTTAGTCCCCCGGCGTTGACGACAATCTTGATTCCCTTGGCCAGCGCCGGCGCGAGGATCTCCTGCATTTGCTTGAGAAATGTGGTCGCGTATCCCTTGCTCGCGTCCTTCTGCTTCGACTTCCACAGAATCATCATCGTCAGCTCGGCGAGATAATCGCCGGTGAGAAAGTCGATCGGCCCCCCCTCAACCATCTCCCGCGCCGCCGCCAGGCGGTCGCCGTAGAAGCCGGAGCAATTCGCGATGCGCAAGGGTTTGTCGCGCGACATGACTGCCTCGTTGGAATAGATCGTTAGTCGTTGGCTTCATCGATCACGGCCAGCACCACGCCAGCCTGCACCTGACTGGCCGCTTGCACACGCAACTCGCTGACGCGTCCCCCCACCGGCGCGGCGATGGGATGCAACATCTTCATCGACTCGATCACCAGTAGCACCTGGCCGGGCGCCACCTCGTCTCCCACCGCCACCTTGACTTCGCTCACCACGCCCGGCAGCGGCGCTACCAGCGAACCGGCGGCCGTGGCTTCGTCGGGACGACTGAAACGGGGGCGCACTGCAAATTCGCTGCATCCCAGCGCGCTGTCGACATAGACGCGATCCCCCGTAAGCTGCACTTCAAAGCCGCGGCGAACTCCGCCGACCTCCAACGCGACTCGCTCGGCGGTGCACTCATCGACCCGCGCCGAAATTTCCTCCCCTCCCACGCGCGCCATCGCCGTCTCGTGTTGTAGTCGATATTCGACAACAATCTCCTCGCCATCGGCATCGAACGTCACGCTCTGCAAGCCGGCCGGATTGTTCCTCCAACCAGAAGGAATGCGGGCCAACACCGGCGCGGCCTGCCGATTGCGGGCTTGCATCGCTAGCGCCGCGGCCACGGCATGCAGTCGAGTCGCCGCAGCGTCCCCTAAAGGCCGACCCAGCTCAACAGGTGCGTGGCGCTCCAAGAAGTGAGTGTCGGTCTGGCCAGCTAAGAATTCAGGATGCTCGAGCAGTCGCACCAATAATTCGCGATTGGTGCGCAGTCCGTGGATTTGCGCTCGCGCCAGAGTTTCCGCGAGGCGCGCCGCGGCTTCGGCCCTTGTTGGCGCATGGACGATCACCTTGGCCAACAAGGGATCGTAGAATGGGCTGACTTCAGACCCCGTCTGAATGCCCGAGTCGACCCGCGCGTCGCTCCACGCCGGAAACTCGAACCGGTCCAGCATGCCGGTGACCGGCATAAATTCGCGCCGCGGATCTTCGGCATACAACCGCACTTCGATCGCGTGTCCGTTGATCGTGGCATTTCGCGCCGCGGCAGAAAGCGGCGCCCCGCGCGCCACTTCAATCTGCAAGCGCACCAGGTCAAGCCCTGTGATGGCCTCGGTCACCGGGTGTTCCACCTGCAAACGGGTGTTCACCTCCAGAAAGAAAAACTGGCTATCTGCCTTGAGCAAAAACTCCACCGTGCCGGCGTTCTGATAGCCGATCGCCTTGCCCGCCTGCACAGCCGCCTCGCCCATCCGCGCGCGCAATTCGTCGTTCAGGGCAGGGGAGGGCGATTCTTCGACAATCTTTTGGTGGCGCCTCTGAATCGAACATTCGCGCTCAAACAGGTGGACGACGTTGCCGTGCGCGTCGCCGAAGATCTGCACCTCCACGTGTCGCGGCGCCTCGACATACGGCTCAATGAAAACGGTGTCATCGCCAAACGCCGACTTCGACTCGCGCCTGGCGGCATCGAGCGCCGCTGCCAGTTCGCCCCGCGAGCGCACGATGCGCATGCCACGTCCGCCGCCGCCGGCGGAGGCTTTGATGAGTAGCGGCAGGCCCAGCGGTTCGACTTGCCGCTCCAGTTCCGCGGCCGATTGGCCGGACACGTTCACGCTGGCCAGCACCGGCACGCCGGCCGCCTGCATCCGCCGCTTGGCCTCGATCTTCGATCCCATCGCCGCGATCGCCTCGGCAGGCGGACCCACGAACTGAATGCCCGCCGCGGCGCAGGCCGCGGCAAAGGCGGCGTTCTCCGAGAGAAACCCATAGCCTGGGTGAATGCCGTCGGCGCCCGTCTGGCTCGCCGCCTCAAGAATCGCGTCCGCCCTGAGATACGACTCCGCTGGCGTCGCTCCACCAATCGCCACCGCCTCATCCGCCTCGTCCACGAACAGCGCGCGGCGATCCGGCTCGGAGAACACGGCCACCGTGTGGATGCCCATCGCCCGGCAGGTTCGCATCACCCGGCGGGCGATCTCCCCGCGATTGGCGATCAAGATTTTTTTCATGCTCTTGGTTTCGGAAAGTTACAGGCGGAAGACGCCGAAATTGCGCGTGCCCGCGACCGGCGCTGAGCAGCAGGCCGAAAGCGCCATGCCCAGCACGGTGCGGCTGTCGCGCGGGTCGATGATGCCATCGTCGTAAAGCCGTGCGCTGGTGTAGGTGGCCAGCGACTCGCTTTCGATCTGATGTTCGACAAAGGCGCGGCGCATGGCGTCTTCTTCCTCGTTGAACGGCTTGCCCGCCGCTTCGGCGGAAGCGCGCATCACCAGCGACATCACTCCCGCCAGTTGTTGCGGCCCCATCACGGCGGTCTTGCTGTTGGGCCAGATGAACAAAAAGCGTGGATTGTAAGCGCGACCGCACATGCCGTAGTTGCCGGCGCCGTACGACGCGCCAATTTGCAGCGTAATGTGCGGCACCGTGCTGTTCGACACCGCGTTGATCATCATCGCTCCATGCTTGATGATGCCGCGCTGTTCGTACTCGCGCCCCACCATGTAGCCGGTCACGTTCTGCACAAAGATCAACGGCACATCGTTGCGATTGGCGAGCTGAATGAACTGCGCCGCCTTCTGCGACTCGTCGGAGAAGAGCACCCCTTGCGCGTTCGCCAAAACGCCGACTGGGTAGCCATGAATCGAGGCCCAGCCCGTGACCAGGCTCGTGCCGTAGTTTGGCTTGAACTCGTCGAACTCCGAGCCATCCACAATCCGCGCCAGCACCTCGCGAATGTCGACCGGTTGCTTGAGATCGGCGGGCGCCAATCCCAATAGCTCTTCCGCGTCGTAGATCGGCTCGGCGTAGTCGGCCGCTGGCGCTGGTCCCTGCTTGCGCCAATTGAGATTGGCCACGATCTCGCGGCCAATACGCAGCGCGTCGCGTTCGTCCACCGCCAGGTAGTCGGCCAGGCCGGAGACGCGCGCGTGCATCTCGGCGCCCCCCAACTCTTCGTCGGTCGATTCCTCGCCGGTGGCCATCTTCACCAGCGGCGGACCCCCCAAAAAAACCTTGGCGCGATCCTTGACGAACACTGAGTAATCGCACATCGCCGGGTTATAGGCGCCGCCGGCCGTCGAGTTGCCAAACACCAGCGCAATGGTCGGCACGCCTTGCGCCGAGAGTTGCGTCATCGCACGGAACACGCCGCCGCCAGGGACAAAGATCTCCGCCTGCTTCGGCAGGTCGGCGCCCCCCGATTCGACCAGGAAGAACAGCGGCAGCCGATTGATCCGCGCGATCTCCATCGCGCGGAGCGTCTTATTGAGCGTGAAGGGATTCACCGAGCCGCCGCGCACGGTCGGATCGTTGGCCGTGATCACACATTCCACGCCATTAACCACGCCAATGCCGCCGCAGCCCGAGCCTCCCACGGGATACTCGGTGCCGGCGGCCGCCGTGGCTTGCAGTTCGAGAAAGGGAGAATCGGGGTCAAGCAGCAGTTCAATGCGCTCGCGCGGCAACAGTTTGCCGCGCTCGTGATGGCGCTTGACGTATTTTTCGCCCCCGCCCATTCGGCCCGCCGCGAGCAGCTTTTCTAGTTCTTCGAGCTTGGCCAGCGAGTGCGTCCGATTGGCCTGGTAAAGCGCCGAGGCGCAATCGAGCCGGCTAGACAACACTTGTCGCAGGGCGCGGCGCGCCTTGGTAGATGCCGTGGCCATGACGATTTTGTGCCGATTCGAGAGGGGAACGCGGTAGTGGCCGACTTGGCAGAGAAACTACCGGTCACCGGGGCGCGAGTCAACGGCCGGCGAGGTAAGCCGTGTGCCTAACTCGCCTTGTGGCCCACCCACGCCTTATTGATAATGCGGCGCCGCACCAACCATCGTCCCCCAGCAAGGCCCGTATGAGCGCCTCCGCATCAGCTCCTTCGCCCACCAATCAGCGCGGCACGCGTCGCGAGGAGCTTGCCTGGGCCATGTACGACTGGGCCAGCAGTGCCTGGTCCACCCTACAGATCACCGTGGTGGTCAGTTACCTGACGGGCGCCGTCATCCCCGGCCGAGAAGGTCCGCTGGTTTATTCGCTCGGCATCAGCATCACCATGTTCTTTGCGGCGATACTGTCGCCGATCATCGGCGCCCTGGCCGACGCGCGGGCGAACAAACGCTCGTGGCTGATCGCCGCGACCTGTCTTGGCGCAGGTTCGGCGATCTTGATGGGCGCGACACCCACTGAGTGGCCTTGGTTGGTGGCCGCATTTTTCTTTCTGACCAATTTTGGTTTCGAGCTTTGCTGGGGCATCTACAATGGCTTTCTGCCAGAGATCGCCGACGACCAATCGATGAATCGCGTTTCGGCCTGGGGTTTCGCCTTCGGCTACGTGGGGGGCGCGCTCGCCTTGATCGTGGCGCTGGTGATCGTGCTCAACCCCGCTGCGCTGGGGCTCTCCAAGTCCGACGCCGCACGGTTGGCGATCGCCTCGATGGGCGTCTGGTGGTTCGTCTTTTCGCTGCCTGCGTTCTTGATCTTGCGAGACAAGTTGACGCCGACCATGGCGCCCCGCTCGGTGCGCGCCGAAGCCGCGGCCGCCATGGCCAAGGTATGGCAGACTCTCCTCAACCTGCGGCGCTATGGCACTCTGTCCCTCTTTCTCTTGGGATTTCTCTTTTACAACGATGGCATGCAGACGGTCATCACGCAGGCTTCCGTCTTCGCCCAAGATGTGCTGAAAATGGAAACTGACGAGCTCATCAAAGTCATCTTGATGGTGCAGTTTGTCTCACTCCCGGGCGCGCTCTTGGTCGGCAAACTCTCCGATTGGATCGGCGCCAAAACCACGCTGCACATCAATCTCGCTATCTGGGTGGCCTTGGTCATCTCGGCGTTCTTCGTCAATACACGCGAGCAGTTTTGGATCATGGCCGCCATTTTGGCGCTGGTCATGGGGGGCGCGCAGTCGGTCAGCCGCGCGATTATGGGCTTCATGACCCCCGAAAAGCATGCCGGCGAATTCATGGGATTTTTCAATCTCTCTGGCCGCGCGGTCAGCATGCTCGGCCCCATGGTTTTCGGCATCACCAACTACTTCACCGGCAGCGCCCACATTGCGATTGTGAGCCTATTGATTTTCTTTGTCGTCGGCTGGGCGCTAATCACTCCGGTGAACATCCAGCGCGGAAAGCAGCAGGCCGGCAAGGCCTGAAATCGCCCTTTGCCGCCGTCCTTGCCGGGGCAACGTTTCGTTACAATAAGGTTCTAGCCCAACGAGTTTGCCCACACTTCGGAGATCGATTTCCATGCTCGGCGCCACACTTGCCATTCCCGAATACATGAGCCGCCTGCATCAGGAGCTAGATCGCGTCGAACACGCCGAAATTCAGCAGATGGCCGACCTGATCTACGAGGCCTGGGAGAACGAGAAGTTCGTCTACATCTTCGGCAATGGCGGCTCCGGCACCACCGCCACGCATATGAGCGAAGATCTCGGCAAGAGCAGCCTACGTGAGAAGGACCTGCACGACGAATCGAAGAAGCGCCTCAAGGTGATGAGCCTCACCGACAACCTCGGCTGGATCATGGCCGTCGGCAACGACTTGGCCTACGACCAGATTTTCGTCCAACAACTCATGAACTACGGCAGCGCCGGCGATCTGGTTATCGCCATCAGTGGTTCGGGCAATAGCCCCAATGTCCTCAACGCCGTCGATTGGGCCAATCGGCACGGACTGAAAACATTTGGCCTTACCGGCTACTCGGGCGGCAAACTGCGACAAATGGCCCAGGCCGGCTTGCATGTGCCGCTCACCGACATGGGCATGGTCGAGAGCATTCACCTGTGCTTGTTTCATTGGGTGCTGAACGACGTCTTTGCCCGCATCAATCACGAGGGACGCTACGCCAAGTCGGAGCCTGCCCGCGCATGAACCGACGCGAGCAGTTATGATTTCTCGCACGGCGCGCCGCGACTATAGCCGGAGCCGAGTCACCTATTGCGCAATCACGATTGATGTTTCTGGGCGTTGAGATCGGCGGCACCAAGCTTCAGGTCGGAGTCGGCCGCGGCGACGATGCAAAGCTCATCGCGCTGGAGCGCGCCGAAGTCAATCCGGCGCAAGGCGCCGTTGGCATCTTGAATCAGATCGAGCGCATGGCGTTGCCGCTGGCGCGCAAGCATCGCGCGCGCGGCGTCGGCATTGGCTTCGGAGGACCGGTCGACGTGCGCACGGGGCGCGTGGTCAAAAGCCACCATATTGCCGGCTGGACCGATTTTCCCCTGGTCGAATGGTGCGCTCGCGCCTTGAATTTGCCCGCGGTCCTGGCCAACGATGCTGACACCGCCGGCCTGGCCGAGGCGCGATTTGGCGCCGGTCGCGGGCGCGATCCCGTCTTCTACGTGACCGTAGGCACTGGCATTGGCGGCGGATTGATTGTCGGCGGCAAAATCTACTCTGGCAGCGGCGTTGGCGCAGCCGAGTTGGGGCACTTGCGCCCTGGTCTACAGTCGGAGCAGCCCGAGCAGAATCTCGAATCGCTGGCCGCCGGTTGGGGAATCGCCGCCGCCGCCCAGGCGCGCCTGGCTGGTCCTATGTCGTTTCGGCTCGATGAGGTCCGCTCAGGCAAACGGCCGCGCAAGCCTGAGGATGTTCGCCAGCGACTAATCGAGGTGGAGGAGGCCGACGAAGAGGACGTGGCCGATCTGCTGAACCGCTGCGACGCGCGTCCCGAGCAATTGACCACCAAGATTGTCGGACAGGCCGCGCACGACGGGAATCGCATTGCTCAAGACGTGCTGCGACACGCCTGGCAGGCCCTGGGCTGGGGCATTGCACAGGCGATCACGCTCACTTCGCCACAGATCGTCGTCATTGGCGGGGGAGTGTCGCTCTTGGGCGACGAGTTGTTCTTTGCGCCGGTGCGAAAGCAGATCGAGCGCTATGTGTTTCCCCCCTTTACCGGCAAATACCAGGTCGTACCCGCCGCGTTGGGAGAAGAAATGGTGATTTTCGGAGCGCTGGCGCTAGCTGCCGACGCAGCTACCCAGTAACAATTCGGCGCCATTTTGAGCTTTTCATTGACCCTGCTTGTTGCCGGCGGGTATAGGTAATGAGGGGATCAGCGGCCGATGATCGCGCCGCCAACCTTCGCTTGTTTCCTGGTTGAACGAATGTCGCATCACTCGGCCAAAGACGAATTGCTGCGTCTGCGCGATAGCGTGGCCGAACTTGGGGGAGCCGTTGGCGCTAACACGGCGCGCGACTTCTCCGTGGAATCAACAGACGCGGACGCGGCCAGCCAGGCAACGCCTTGGCTGAGCCTGCTGCGCGAGCAAGCGCCCGGCTGGCTGGTGAGCGCCACGTTGCACGCAGTATTGGTCATTGGACTCGGGTTTACGTTTCTCACCGCGAGCAACGGCCATGTCGGCCGCGTGCTCGAGGTGGCGCTGGCCCAGGAACCCGCGGGCGGCGACTCGGGAACGCCGGGCGAATTGAGTGACCTGACCATTACCCTAGGCGATTTGCCGGCCGCAATGGGCGAACCGGAGGCCAGCCCGGCGCCGCTGCTCGCGATCCCCAGCGAAACAGCGCTGCCCAAGGTTCCCAAGGTGTCGATGGCGGAAGGCGATCTGGTTGCCGCGGCCAGCTCAATGTTGGATGAAATCAGCGCCGTGGTCGGCGATACCCGCGCGATCGCCTTGCCCGATCATGCTGCCGGTGACTCGCTGGACGGTGGCGAAGGCGCGGGTTCTGGCGGCTCGGGCGCCAAAGGGGCCGGACGGGCCGGCGCCGGCAAGGGGGGCAATGGAGATGGCGGCGATGGAGAAGGGAACGGCTATGCCATGTTCTACGGGCAAGAGGCCCGTGGCAAACGGTTCGTATATGTCGTCGACGCCTCGTCGAGCATGACAGGTCTGCGCTTCGAGAAGGCGCTCGATGAATTGATGAAGTCGATTGTGGAGCTCGACAGCGATCAGTTCTTCTATGTCATTTTTTTCAACCACGACGAGTTCCCGCAGTTTTTTCCGGTGGTCGACGAATTCCTTTCTAAAGCCAATGCCAATTCCGTTCACAAACTCGCCGATTGGCTGAAGCATGTGGCGCCGATGGGCAGCACCAATCCGGCCCCCGCCCTAGAGCGCGCGCTCAAGTTGAACCCCGACGCCATCTTTCTGCTATCGGACGGCGAGTTTGATATTCGCCCCACGATGCACGTGTTAGACCAATTTCATCGTGAGTCGATCGTGATTCACACCATCGCGCTCGGCTCGGCGGTAGGCGAGCGCATGCTCACGGCGATTTCAAACCGCACCGGCGGCGAATTTCGCTTTGTGCCCTAGCAGCCGTCTCTGGTCCGCTCGTAGCCGTGCGTCTTGAGATAGTCCCCCCACCGCTCGCGAATCTCCGCTCGCCGTGCGTCGTCCAACTCGTAGCGGTTGGTCTTGTAGTTCTTCTCGCGGTTGAAGTATTGCTCCACCCGTGGTCGCGCCCGTTTGAAGTCGCCTAGCTCCAGTTGAGCGTACAGCGCGTCAAGCTGTGGCAGGGGGGCGTTCACCAAATCTTCGTAGCGCATTTCGCACAGCCGATTCGGCGCGATTAATGCGCGCTCCTCCTGGAACTTCTGGTGCAAACGATTGAAAGTCTCAAATACGTGTTCCTCCAGCCCGTCGAAGCTCGGCCGTTGCAGCCCTTGGCTCTCGTACAGCGATTTCCACAAGTGCATCGTGGAGGCGAACAATACCTCGGGATCGCGCACCATGTGTACGAATCGCGCGTCGGGAAACAGCTCCAAGAGCGTCTTCACCCGCGCGGTGTGCGGCGGCGACTTGAGCACCAGCCGCTTTCGTTCTCGATACGAGACGCGCTGCAAGAAACGATGCAGCGTCCCCTTCCACCGGTCCAGTTCTTCCGCCGATAGACCCGCCAGATCAAGATACTGCGGATAGCGCGGCGGCGCGTTCGGGAACAAAATGCTCAAATACGGCGACGGAATCCCCAGGTTGCACAGCGCGAACTCGTCTTCTTGCGGGTTGTCCCAGCCCAGCGGCATGTTGTCCATCGGCCGCTGCGCCGGCAACATGAACCACAGCAGCTTCTTTCCGATCTGTTCGCTGAGCAAAAAGTGATTCGCCGCGAAGCATTGCCAGGTGTTCGGGCTGGCATGCTCCGGATCGAGAATCAATAGCTCATGCAATAGCGTGGTGCCGCAGCGCCAATGGCCAAGGATAAAGATCGGCTCGTGCGTGATCGGCGTCGCCGCGACGCGACTGCGATAGATCAAGTTCTCTAAGACGCCGAGCGAAGAATTGAACACGCTGTAGATTGTGCCTGCCACCGCCATGTGAGCCCGGGTGGGCGAAACGGCAAAGCGGTTGACTGCTAGTTCGCGTGTCCAGCCAGAGAAGTTGGCCCCCACCCAATATCGAGGCGCCCACCAACTCATGGCGCTGGGACGGATGCTCGATGGTGGGCTGGATTGCGGCTTCGCCATCAGGCGCTCAAGATTCCTAGCAATCGCGGCGCTCTGAGCGCCCGTCGAGTCGATGAAGCCGTCGATTATTGTCGGCGCGGCGAAAATCGTCTAGCGCGCTTATACTTCGAAGCTACCGCCCGGCGCCACGACTACCGGTTCGGCGGTGGTTTGTTTGCGCACCTGATCGGCCCAGGCCGCGGCGTCTTGCGCGATGGGGGGCCAGGTGTTGTAGTGGGCTGGCGCCACCAGCTTGGGGCTGATGAGCTTGATCGCCTCGATCGAGTCTTGCGGTCCCATGGTGAATACGTCGCCAATCGGCACTACGGCCAAGTCGATCCCGCCAGCGCCAATCACCTTCATGTCGAGAAACAG
The DNA here is from genome assembly GCA_019694455.1 of Pirellulales bacterium. Classification (NCBI taxonomy): domain Bacteria; kingdom Pseudomonadati; phylum Planctomycetota; class Planctomycetia; order Pirellulales; species Pirellulales bacterium. The sequence goes on along the minus strand of JAIBBY010000019.1, from coordinate 14,238 downwards.
CGCCGTGTCGCAGGCAAAATACAGCCGCTTCTCTCCCAGCTTGAGTCGAAAGCCCCCCGGGTTGCCACCGTAGCTTCCGTCGGGCAGGCCCGAACTATGGTGCGCCAGCGTCATCTTCACGCGACCAAACGGCATGTCGACGCCACCGCCCAGGTTGAGCGGTTGCGTCTTCTTTACCCCTTGCTTGCCGAGCCAATCGCAAATTTCCCAGTTGCTCACCACCGTCGCGCCGGTCCGAGCGGCGATCTTCGCCGCGTCCGCCACGTGATCGAAGTGTCCGTGAGAAACCAGAATAAAATCGGCCGCGACCTGATCCGACTTGACTGGCGCCGCGGGATTGTCGTCGAGAAAAGGATCGAGCAACAGCCGATGCTCCCCGCTGTCGATCGACCAGGCGCCGTGCCCCAACCAAGTGAGTTTGATCGCCATGTTGTTCTAGCTTTCCCCGTTGGTCGGACTCTTATTGTGACCAAACTACTTCTTTGGCCCGACCGAGTCTTCCATCGTCTCAATGTATTGGCGCAATCGTTCCAGCTCGTCGGTCACATGGCGCAGCCGCAGCATGTTTTCCACGCGTTTAAGCAGTTCCATCTTGTTGACCGGCTTGCTCAAGAAGTCGTCGGCGCCGCTGTTCACCGCGCGCTCGATGTCTCCCAACTCGTTGAGCGCGGTGACCATCAAGATCATCACGCCGCGAGTGGTCGGATCCCCTTTCAGCTGCTTGGCCACCTCAAAGCCGCTGAGCTTGGGCATCATGATGTCGAGCAAGATCAGATCGGGGCGAAACTGGGCGACCTTCTCCAGCGTGTCCCGTCCATCCACGGCAATCGCCGTGTCGCAATCCAGATCGCTCAAATAGACTTCCAGCAACTCCACATTGGTTGCGTTGTCGTCGGCGATGAGAATGCGGCTCTTGCGAGGCGCGGCCTTGGGGGAGGTTTTGGCCATAAAACGCTGCTACGCTCCTTGCGATGCTCCGTCGTGCGAATCGGGATTATACGCGCCCTGAGGCAAAAACCAACGCAGAGTCAAACGATCGTGTTACTCTCCCTGCGACTCCTCGCGAATCAATCGCAGCGCCTGCTCAAAGTTGGCTTGCAGGCGCAGAAAGTGCCGTTTATCGCCGCCACGGTCGGGGTGCAATCGCTTCACGCGCTCGCGATACGAGGCCTTCAGCTCTTCCTCGCTGCACGGAAAATGCAGGTCGAATGCCGCCAGGCATGGCGGATTCTCACGCTGCGCCCACCAGGGCGCATCTTCCTTCATGCCCACCAACCGCACCAATTGCCTTCGCAGCGACCGCAAATAACGGCGAAAGTCCACCACCATGAACACGTAGCCCAGCGCGGGTAACAGCGCCACCAGGGCTAAGAAACCCAGAGTGATGAAGCCATCGAATGAGTCGGGCCAATGTTTGACCGCCAAGGCGCGGCGCCATCCTTGCTACTGGCAAAAAGAGATGCGAAGCCACCCGCCATTCGCTACCCTTGGAAGGGGGGCGGAAAACTGCGGGGTGTTCCACGATTGTAGCGAGGCGCGGCCGCGCCTGGGATGACTGCATGAGCGCGACCGCGCATGAACTCCCTCAATCCAATCCCTCCCAGGCCTTGGCGCGCGTATCAGTCACTTCGGGCAACTTGGCCAAACCGCAGATTGATGCCCTGACCGGCATCCGCTCAGCAGGCGCTCTGCTAGTGGTGATCTGCCATGTGCAGATGATCATGGCCCTTGGCGCCTTGCCCCCCAAGAATCCTCAAGATCAAGTCGTGCCCGCCTTCCGTGAGTGGAACGCGCAAGGCGCCGCCGATCTCACCAGCAACTTCTTCTTGCACACGATCATCCATGGCGCTTACGCGGCCGTGAATCTGTTCTTCATGCTGTCCGGTTTCGTGCTGGCGTACACCTGTCTGCAAGAAAACGGTCGGTTCCGCGTCTCGACACGCGGTTTTTGGATGTCGCGGTTCGCTCGTATCTATCCGGTCTACTTGTTCGGTCTCATCTTCTACCTGCCGCTCTTTTTCGTCACAGCCACCATGGGAGGTATGTCGACCGGCCGGTGGTGGGCAATGATCGCCGCCACACTCGGCCTGGCGCAGGCCTGGTGGCCAGAGGCGGCCAACGCTTGGAACCCGCCCGCCTGGACCCTCAGCGCGGAGGCGTTCTTTTACGTCGTCTTTCCGTTCCTTTTGACCTGGGTAGATCGCCGCACGCGTCCGCAAATCTGGGCGCTTTTCGCCATTTGTTACGCCTGGGCGGTAGTGCCCGCTGTGCTCTATGTGTTGATCAATCCCGATGGCCTAACGACCATGACCTACATCGAAGAAGGAACCTGGTGGCGGGTGATGAAGTACAACCCGCTGGTTCGCTTCCCCGAGTTCTTCTCCGGCGTCTTGATGGGCAAGCTGTTCGCCTACGACGCCATGCAAAACGCCCGCGCCGGGCGCAGCAGCAAAGGCTGGCTGGCAATCGTGGCGCTGGTGGCCGTATTTATTGGCATGTCGCTCACCGACTATCTGCCCTACATCGTGTTGCACAACGGACTGCTCATGCCGCTGGTGGCCGTAGCGGTCTACGATCTGGCGATGGGAGGCGGACCACTCGGCTGGTTCTTCTCGCGCAGGCCCTTGGTGGCGCTCGGCAACTCGACCTATTGCATCTACATCTTGCACGCGGCGTTCATCGGCTATGGCATGATCGCCACCTGGTTTGCGCTCGGTGGCAAGGCCATCATCGAACACGATGAGGCCGTCAAGGCGGCGACCGATCCCAGTGCGGTCGCGCCGGTCGATTTCTCTAAATTCTCAACCGAGATGGTCGGTACACCGTGGCAGTTCTTGATCTGGTTGACCATCATTCTCATCATCGCGTCGCTGGCAATGAACCGCTGGTTCGAGGAGCCTTGCCGCCGTTATCTGCGCCGCAAGCTGACGCGCGCGCATGTGCCCATTCCGCCGCGCGCCCAAGCCGCCGACGTGCCGTAATCGGCCTGCGTCAGAAACGCGAACTCGAATTGGCGCCCGACCGTAGACAGAAAATCGGGCCAAAATCGGCGCAGCGCGGCGCGCGGCAAAAAAAAGGCTGATTCTCACCCTTATTCGCGATAAGCTAGTGAGATTGCCCTCCCGCCAATCCTTCCCACCCACCGGCCGAGTCTTTGATATGTGTTTCGCCTCCGCGCTTTGCCTGTTGATCCTGCTCACCGCTGGCTCTGCCATGGCCGCCGAAGCGCCGCGACTGGAGCTTCAGCCCGGCGATCACATCAGCCTGATCGGCGGCGGACTGCCCGAACGGATGCAGCACGATGGCTGGCTGGAAACCCTGATCCAACAGCGCTTTCCCAAGCATCAACTCTCGTTCCGCAACCTCGGCTTCAACGGCGACGAGGTGAAAATGCGACGTCGCTCGGCGCGCTTTGGCACGCCCGAAGAGTGGCTCACGCGAACCAAAACCAACGTGGTGCTTGCCTTCTTCGGCTATAGCGAGTCGTTCGCTGGCCAATCGGGCTTGGCCCAATTCAAGGAGGAACTGACGCAGTTCATACAAGAGACCAAAGGCGCCAAGTACGACGGCAAGAGCGCGCCGCGGTTGATCGTGTTTTCTCCCATCGCGCACGAAGACCTGAAAGATCGCAATCTACCCGACGGCCGTGAGAACAATCAGCGCTTGGCGCTCTACACGCAGGCCATGGCCGAGGTTTGCAAATCACAGGGCGTGCCGTTTGTCGATCTATTTCACGCCACTCAGGCCGCATACCCCAAGAGCGGCGAGCATCGGACGATCAACGGCATCCATCTCAATTCCCGCGGCAATGAAGCCGTTGCTCGCATCATCGATCAGGCGCTATTTGGCGAGCCAACCGCCAACAGCGAGCCAACCGCGCTCGCCAGGTTGCGGCAAGCGGTGCTCGACAAAAACTTCCATTGGTTCATGCGCTATCGCACCGTCGACGGTTACTCTGTCTTTGGCCTGCGGGCAGACCTCAAATTCGTCGACGGCCAGACCAATCTTGAAGTTGCCCAGCGCGAGATGGAAGTCCTCGACGTGATGACCGCTAATCGCGATGCCCGCGTGTGGGCCGTGGCTGCCGGCAGTGATCTACAGGTGGACGACTCCAACACGCCGCCGTTCATTCCGGTGGTGACCAACAAGCCAGGGCCATTGCCGGGGGGCAAGCACGTCTTTCTGGGAGGCAAAGAGTCGCTCGCCAAAATGACCGTGGCCAATGGCTTGGCCGTGAACCTCTTCGCCTCGGAAGAGCTGTTTCCAGAACTCGTCAATCCGGTGCAGATGAGTTGGGACACCGCTGGGCGGTTGTGGGTAGCGGTTTGGCCCACCTATCCGCACTGGAAGCCCAAAGAGCCGATGAACGATAAGCTCTTGATCTTTTCCGATACCGATGGCGACGGACAAGCCGATCGCTGCGACACCTACGCGGACCACTTGCACTGTCCGACCGGTTTTGAGTTCTACAACGGCGGCGTGCTCATCGCGCAGCAGCCCAATCTCATGTACCTCAAAGACACCGACGGCGACGGCAAGGCCGACCTGCGCGAGCGAGTGCTGGGGGCCCTCGACTCAGCAGACACTCACCACGCGGCCAACAGCTTTGTGCTCGATCCGGGGGGCGCGGTGTACTTTCAAGAAGGAACATTCCATCAAACGCAGGTCGAACGGCCACAAGGCCCCACTGAGCGTTGTGCCAACGCCGGCGTCTATCGCTACTCGCCCCGCCTGCAAAAGTTCGAAGTCTACGTCACCTTCGGTTTCGCCAATCCGCACGGCCACGTCTTCGATCGTTGGGGGCAAGACATCGTGGTCGACGGCACCGGCTCGCAGCCCTACCACGCCGCCCTCTTTTCCGGCCGCCTGGAGTATCCCCACAAACACGCCGCTCCGCCGCAGGTGTACCAACAACGAACGCGGCCCTGCCCCGGAATGGAGATCCTGTCGAGCAAGCATTTTCCCGACGAGATGCAAGGCAACTTGCTGGTTGGCAACGTGATCGGCTTTCAAGGCATCCTGCAGTACAAGCTTAGCGACGATGGCGCCAGCTTCAGCGCGGTCGAGGCCGAACCGCTGCTCAGCTCCACCGATCCTAACTTTCGCCCTTCGGATATGAAGGTCGGGCCCGATGGCGCCATCTACTTCTTGGATTGGCACAACCCGATCATCGGCCACATGCAGCACAACCTCCGCGATCCCAGTCGCGACCGCGAACATGGCCGCGTCTATCGCGTCACCGCCAAGGACCGCCCGCTGTCGCCACCGATCAAGATCGCCGGCGAGCCGATCGCGCGTCTGCTCGATGTGCTCAAAGAGCCAGAAGACCGCGTCCGCTATCGCGCCCGTATCGAGTTGGCCGCCCGCGACAGCGACGAAGTGATTCGCGCCGCCAAGGACTGGCTGGCCAAGCTCGACACCGCCGATCCCAACTACGAGCATCACCGCCTAGAAGGGCTGTGGCTCCACCAAAGCCACAACGTCATCGACCCTGAGCTGCTCGCCGCCGTGTTGGCGAGCAAAGACTTTCGCGCCCGCGCCGCGGCTACGCGCGTGCTTTGTTATTGGCGCGACGGAATCTCCGACGCGCTGGAGCGGCTCAAGACCCTCGCTGCCGATCCGCACCCGCGCGTGCGACTCGAAGCGGTGCGCGCCGCCAGCTTCTTTCCGCAGGCCGAGGCTGTCGAGGTGGCGCTAGTTTCCGCCGATCAACCCACCGATCGCTATCTCGATTTCGTGCGTGGCGAAACGATGAAGGCGCTATCGCCGTATGTGAAAGAGGCCATCGCTCAGGGGCGCCGCATCGAGTTCACCACGCCCGCTGGCTCTCGCTACTTCCTGCGCAATGTAAGCACCGACGATCTGCTCAAGTTGGATCGTACGACCGACGTCGCCCGCGAGCTGTTGTTCCGGCCCGGTGTGCGCGACGAGCATCGCCTGGCGGGACTGAAGACATTGGCGACGGCGCAACAGCAAGACGAGGGCGCCGCGCTCATCGAGGCGATTCGCGCGCTCGACACGCCCGACGATATCGCAGACGACAGCGTGCTGTTCGATCTGGCGCGACTGCTCACCGACCGCGATTCGGCCACACTCTCGCGCCTGCGAGCAGAAATTGAAAAACTCGCCACCACCGGCAAGCATGCGCTGACACGGCAACTTGGCTTGGCGGCCCTGGTCGCCTCCGATGCCGATGCCGGACCGACATGGCAGCTTGCCAGCCGCTCGCCAGCGGCCCTTCTGGATCTGGCGACCGCAATGCCGCTGATTCGCAATCCCAATCAACGAGCCGCGCTCTATCCGCAGGTTGCGGCGCTCGTCGACGGACTGCCCGGAGAACTGGCGGACAGCGCCGCCAAGACGCCCAATATCCGCTATGTCCGCATCGAACTCCCTGGCCGCGAGCGCACGCTCACGTTGGCCGAGGTGGAAGTGCTTTCCGGCGGCAAGAACATTGCCCGCTCCGGCAAGGCCTCGCAAAGCAGCACCGCGCATGGCGGCGAGGCAAGTCGCGGCATCGACGGCAAGAAGTCGAGTGTTTATGGCGCGGGCGGTCAAACGCACACCGAGGAGAACACCCCCAATCCCTGGTGGGAGGTCGATCTGGGCTCGCCGTCTCCCGTCGAGTCGATCGTCGTGTTCAACCGTGCGGACGGCGACCTGGGCAAGCGTCTCGAAGGCTTCACGGCGCAGGGGCTCAACGATCAACGGCAAGTCGTTTTCCAGCAAACCGACCTGCCAGCCAAACCCAGAATCGAACTGGCGATCGGCGCCGGCTCGCTAGAAAGCGCGATCCGGCGTGCGGCAATGAACGCCATGACCACGGTGCGCGGCCAGGAAGCGGCGGCGTTTCGATCCATATCGCGCTTTGTCGCCGACGATCAAGAACGGCCCGCCGCACTGGCGTCACTTTTGAAAATCCCAACCGATGAATGGCCGGTGGCGGAGGCCCCCGCGCTAATCGACGGCGTTTTGGCCTATTTGGCCAAACTTCCAACCGCCGACCGCACCACGCCCGCCGCGCTCGATGCGGTGCAACTGGGAGATCGCCTGTCGAGCCTGCTGCCCAGCGAGCAAGGCCAGGAAGCGCGGCGAAAACTCGGCGAACTAGGCGTCAAGGTGTTGCGTCTCGGAACTGTCACCGACCAGATGCGCTACGATCAAGATCAGTTGGTCGTGCAGGCCGGACGGCCGGTCGAAATCATCTTCGACAACGGCGATATCATGCCGCACAACCTGGTGATCACCGAGCCGGGCGCCATGGAAGAAGTCGGCGTCTTGGCCGAGTCGGGCGCCACGCAGCCCGGCGCCGCCGCGCGGCACTACGTGCCCGAGTCGAACAAGATCCTGCTCGCTAGTCGCCTGCTGGCCCCGCGCGAAAGTCAGCGGTTGGCCTTCACGGCGCCGACTCGCCCCGGCGTGTACGCCTACGTCTGCACCTATCCCGGGCATTGGCGGCGGATGTACGGCAGCTTGTATGTCGTCGAAAATCTGGAGGAGTATCTCGTCGATCCAGAAACCTACGTCGCCGCGCATCAATTGGCGCCGATCGATCCGTTGCTCAAGTTCAACCGTCCCCGCAAAGAGTGGAAGTTCGACGAGCTGGCCGAATCGATCGAGCCGTTGGAGGGGCGCTCGTTCGCCAGTGGCAAACATCTGTTCCAGGTCGCCACCTGCATTGCCTGTCACAAGCTGGAAGGCGCCGGCCAGGAGTTAGGCCCAGACCTCGCGAAACTCGACCCCAAAAAGACCACCGCCGACGTGCTCAAGAGCCTGCTCGAACCTTCGGAAAAGATCGAGGACAAATACGCCTCCTACACCTTTGAACTCGATTCCGGTCAGGTGCTTACCGGCATGATCCTGGAAGTAACCGGCGACACCGTGAAGGTGATCGAAAATCCCTTGGCCAAGGCCGAGCCGCGCGAGCTTGCCAAAAGCGAGATCGTCCAGCGTTCCCGCGCTAGCTCATCGATCATGCCCAAGGGACTGCTCGACAAGCTGACGCACGAGGAGATTTTGGACCTGTTGGCCTACGTGCGCTCTGGCGGCAACAAGGAGCACACCTCGTTTGGCGCCGGCCACCACGGACACTCGCATTAGTGCGACGTGGCCCAAGTCTGAAATGCAGCGGTACCGAGGCTAGCCGGTAACCTCAAAGTCCATGACGCGCGCATCCGAAACGCGGCGCGACGCATCGAGCACCTCAATGCCGATCAAGTCGCCGTTCGCATCGTAGTCCAGAACGACTCCGGGATGCCCCTCGTCGCTTTCAGCCACCGCTGCGGCCTTCAGAACCAGCGTGAGCGTATCGGTCTTGGAATCGTAAGTCGCCTTCATCGTGGCTTTCTATATCGTTGAAACCGACTGGAACGATAGGCAGTCACTATCTCGGGAGGGAATCGATCCGTATCCACAAATACGCGAAATAGGTAGTTGCCGATCAGCCGTTGCGCAACAACTCTGCCCGGGCGAATCGTATCGACCGACTCGGGATCAGCCAATACGGACATGATATCAGCATGATCCAAGTGGCGCCTCGCCAGTTGAAATTGAGCGTGATCGGTAAGAATAGCTTGGTCTAAATTCACGGAACGTTTCGCTTCAGGATTGGCAAATGATCGCTGGGATTTGCTCGCGAGGCACTTCACCCCATGCTTGCTTGCCCCAGCAGCTTGCGCAGCGCCGTCATGGCCACCTCGCCAAACTGCCGGGCTGGCGCCTGCCAGATCTGCGGATTCATCACCTCCACCGACACATGCCCGCGATAACCGATCGCGCCCAACGTCTCGATGATTGGCGCCAGCGGAATATCGCCGTCGCCCGGCAGTATCCGGTCGCTGTCGGTGGCCGTCTCGCGCGGCTGACCCGCCAAGTCGCAAAGCTGCACATGAAACAAGTTGGCGGTTGTGAGCAGTCCTAAATCCTCGGTCTTGCTCGGTCCGCAGTAGTAATGCAGCGCGTCCAGGCAGAGCCCCAGGCTCGGCTCGCTCAACTCCTCCACGAGCGCCGCGGCTGTTTGCAGGTTGTTGGCGAACGTGGCGCGGCATTGAAATTCCAGCGCCAGCCGCACCCCCGCCTCGCCAGCGCTGTTGGCGGCCTGTCGCAGCGAAACCAGCGCGCGGTCCAAATCTTGCTGCGCGAGCGGTCCCATCAAGTCGCCGGCGACTACCAGCGTGCCCACCTTCAGTTGTCGACACAGGGCCAGTCGGCGTTCAAAATGATCCCAGTGCTCGCGCCGCGCTTCTCCCTGACTTAACAGGAGGCCCCCCTGAAAGCTGGCCACCGGCGCCGTCATTTCTCGTTCGTCGAGCAGGCGGCGCACGTCGTCGACCGTGTGCGTTTCGAGATAACCTTCCACCTTGCCGAGCCACAATTCCACCGCGCGGCACTGCCCAGCGGCGTAATCCTCAATGTCTTTTTCCAATGTGCTGGAGAGCGAACAGACTTGAGACAGGGCTGGCTGCATGGAAACTGTCGCCGAAAGTGACCAATCGTTGCCGCCCCGGCGCCCATCTTAGTGGATGTCGCTTTCCCGCGGCGCGGTTTCTGCGTGCCTCTTGATCGCTTGCCGACATCATCCCTAGAACGAATAATGACGCTGGCGACTTCCGCGCCACGAAAGGCAATTGTCATGTTTCGCGGTTGGTTGGGCGCGCTTTGCGTCACGCTTGCATCGTTCTTGGCGACGCACTCCCTTTGGGCGCAAACGGCGCCCGGCGCGATACCCCCCGGCTACAAACAAAGCCAGGTGCATCAACCTTGGTCGGCCAATTATCTCGGCAACACCCAGGCGATTCGCGGCGGGTTCGGATCGAGTTGGTCCAATACCAGCATCGGCTTTGTTGGCGCTCCCGGCACGTCGTTCGCATTTGGCACGTGGAATCCCTGGTGGGGCGGCCAGGTTTGGGGGAGACCCATCTGGGGGGCGCCCGGCTGGGGCGCTCCGGTATGGGGCGCGCCGGTTTGGGGGGGCGGTGTTTGGGCACGGCCCGGTTGCTTTCCAGGCTATGGTTGGCCCATCGCGCTGCCTCCTGCCTATTTGCCTGCGGAGCAGATTTATGGTCCCGCCGCCGCTTGGCGCATGATCGACGCCGCCGTGCCGCGCGCGCCGCTCGCTTCGTCGGTCGCCGCCTCGGGCAACGTGCAGCCCCAACTGCCGGCCGGGCCGCTGGTGATCGAATCCAAGAAAAAGTCGGTGCCCAAGAGCAGTAATCAGGCGGTGCGTGCCCGCGCGCGGCGCCTGGTCGAGTCGGGCGATCGCGCGTTTCTCGAGCAGAATTACACCGCCGCGCTGGGACGCTATCGCCGCGCCGCGGAGATGACTCCCGACGTGGCCGAAGCCCGCTTTCGTGAGGCGCAAACGCTCGTGGCGCTAGAGCGTTACCGCGAAGCGGCCGACGCCGTGCGGCAGGGGTTGGAGATCGACCCCCATTGGCCCGGCTGGCCGCTCGATCTTGATCGGCTCTATGGACGGAACCAGGTGGCCAAGACAGCCCATCTCGACGCGCTGGCTACTGCCGCGCTCGATCAGCCCAGCGACGGCGACCTGATGTTCCTTGTCGGCGTCGAGCTGTTTCTGGACGGTCAGCGCGATCGCTCGCGAAAGTTCTTGGAGCGCGCCGGCCAGATTGCCGATCATGGCGGCGAGTTTGTCGAGGCGTTTCTCGACGAACTGCCGGCGGAGCGCGTCGCTGGCGATCAGTCAGGTCCCAACGGCAAGGTTGATCTATAGGCTTATGCCGAGCGCCGCTGCCCGAGTCGCGTGGCCAGCGTATCAAGCTGTGTCTTGAGGTCGGCCAGCATCGTTTCGGTGGCGTCCGATTTCTCATCGCCAAATAGGCCAGTCCATGTTCCGCTGCGTAGGCTCTCTACCCGCTGATCGAGCAGCGTCAGTCGGCTCGCGGTTTGTCGGCGTTCGCCGCTGATCCGTTCCAGTTGCAAAATGAGTCCGATCAACAGCCCCACCTGGCTGGCCAGCGTCACTGTCTCGCCGATGTTCCACAGTTCCTGCCGGTTTGCGATGAGCGACCACCCCAGCAGGATACCGCCACAACAAAAGCCAGTTAGCGCCACGCCCAAGGCGCCCCAACTGGCCCAAGACACCCACGGCGCTCGCCGCGCGGTCGGCGGCTTGTGATGGACGCCAAAGTGATGGCCAGGAACCGCCCCCACCGGACCATGAATCTCGGCCACAAAATGCGCCGAGCGCGATCGCGACGGCGCCGCCGCGTCGATGCCCAACAACCACTCCGCGCGTGAGAGCAGGTCGTCGATCTCGGCCTGCTGATCGCTCGACAAGAGGTCCAACTCGTCGACGTTGGCCTTGGCGCTGGATTCCTGCTTTCCAGCCGCGGATTCAATATTGGCGTCGGACAGCCGTGCCAACGGCTGCCGACAGCGCACGCACGCGAGCGTTTGCTCGTGCGCCGTGGCAATGGCCGGCACGTCTTGGCGACAACGCGGACACCACATCGCTAAAATACGACCCTGAAAAAAATGCCCCATCAATCGCGAAACGGGTTCGCCTTTGTCCCTGCATCGACGAGCTGCCGACGCAAACTAAATCAAAATCAGTTCACGCTTTCCGGCGAGTTCGGCTTGCGCCTGTGAGCGAAACCTTGCCGGCCAGCTCGCGCCGATTAGCCAAAGATTGCGGGCCGCGAGCCGCGCTGGCTCCGCTCAGCAATAGGCAAGCGCCGTTAGAGCGTAAACGCGCGCCACCCGCTCCAAATCGTCGAGATCGACCCATTCCTCCAGCGTGTGCGCCCCGCCGCCACGTGGGCCATGAGTGATCGCCGGCACGCCCGCTTCGGCCCAAAAGGTGTTGGCGTCATCAACAAACGGCTTGCCGCCGGTTGGCAGCGGCACATCGCCAAGCGCCACACGCGCGCGCTGCAGCGCGGCCACAAGCGGATCAGCAGGGTCGAGGTGAAAGGCCCCGCGCACCCGCAGATACGCCAGGTCGATCGTCGTGCCGGTGTCGCGCGCCACTTCTGCGATCCGGCGCCGAAAATCGGCCTCGACGGTATTCGCGTCCTGGTCCGGCAGCCAACGCCGCGTACCTTCGATCCGGCATTCCTGGGGAAACTGGTTGTAGATTTCCCCGCTGTGCATCTGGCCGATAAAGACGCTCTCGCTTCCCGCCAACGGATCACGACGCTCCGCCAACTCCTGTTCCCACTGGCCGAACCTCCGCACCAACTCGGCGCCCGCGGCGATAACCGCCGGTTCGTCGCGCGGACGCATAACCTCGTGAATTGGCGGACCGGCGCGCCGGATTGACAGCCGAAACGTGGCCTGTCCCCGCCCTGCGATCGGTATCAACTCGTTCATGTACTCAGGGATCAGCGCAGCGTCCCCCACGTAGCCATCGGCGATCAGTCGATCAAGCTGCGAGCCGTCTCCCCAAGGAGATTCATGCAGGTCGTGCGCGGTGAACAACACCTGGCCGCGAGTCAGTAGCGCCGCATCGCGTAGCGCGCGCAAAGCCTCGACTGCGGCGGCGACTCCCGCCTTCATGTCGCATGCCCCCGATCCGGTCATCCGCCCCGCTTCAATTTTGGGCGGCACAAACGGCAGGTGTACGGTGTCCAAGTGCCCATCAAATTGCAGCGTGCGGCCCGGCGTGGGCGCGCGCCAGCGAACCGCCACCGCCGGCGCCGCCGGGTGGCCCCCTTCGGGCCGCTCGACCAAAAATCCGTCGCCGGCTAGCATCTCGGCCAGCGCGTTCGAAACTTCGCCCGCGCGGCCGGTGGGGCTAGGAATCGCGCACAACATCTGCGCAGTCTCGATCAGTCGCTGCCGCTTCACGGCGGCTTGCACTCGCTCGATAGCGCCCGCGGCAAGTGTCATGCGGCCCCTACAGCGTCCAGCCTTCGCGGTACTCGCGGCGCAGGTATTGCGCCGCCTCGGGGCAGTTGGTCGCCGTCAGCTTTTCCGCGTCCCATTCCAGACGCTTTTGGCCAGCGCGGTACGACACGTTGCCCAGCAGCACCGTCTCGGCCAACGCGCCGGAATAATCAAAGTTGCAGGTCGTTGGACCACGCGATTTGCAGGCCTCGATCCACTCGGCGTGATGCCCGATCGAACTAGGAATCGTCGCCGGCGGCGTTTCGGCGGTCTGGCCATCGTTCATGAACAATTGGTTTGTGCCGTAATCGGCCAGCAGGCGCCCCCGATCTCCCTCGAACAGCACTGCCGCGCCTTTTTTATATTGCTCGGCGCCCTCGGGCATCCGGTTGCCGTGGTACCAGGTCAACTTCACCTCGGGCTGTTCGCCGCGCGGCGTGCTGCGGGCCGGAAAGTAATAATCGGCCTGCAAGTGGCCCGGCACGTTGTTGTCTCCCTCGTACCCCTTCTCGCCCTGCGCCTCGACCGCCGTGGGATAGCGCAGGTCGAGCGCCCAATACGGCAGATCGATATAGTGGCAGCCCATATCGGCCAGGATGCCGCCGCCAAAATCCCACCAATAACGCCAGTTGAAATGGAAGTGCGATTCGTGGAAGGGGCGGTACGGCGCCGCGCCCAGCCACAGGTCGTAATCGACATAGGCCGGCGGCGTTCCTTCCTTGACCCGCTTGCCGGGGCGCACCGCGTTGCCTTGCCACACATGCACCCGACGCACCGGACCGATCGCGCCCGACCAGACCAGTTCCACGACGCGACGGTAATTGTCGCCCGCGTGTATTTGCGTTCCCATCTGCGTCACCGCCTTGTTGGCGGCGGCCGCCTCGCGCAACTGCCGCACTTCCCAAACCGAATGCGCCAGCGGCTTCTCGCAGTACACGTCCAGCCCGCGCCGCAGGGCCCACACCGCCGGAATGGCGTGCGAATGGTCGGGTGTGGCGATCACCACCGCGTCCAGATCCTTCTGCTCCAACAGCTTGCGGTAGTCTTTGTATTGCTTGGCGTCCGGAAAACGAGCGGCGGCGCCGGCCAGTCGCATGGCGTCGATGTCGCACAGGGCCACGATGTTCTGGCTGGCGACGCTATTCAGGTTGTACTCGCCCTGCGCGGCGACGCCGATCACGCCGATATTGAGTCGCCCATTGGCGCTCTTTTCTCGCGCCAGCGCCGGCCGACGAGTGGCGCCCAGTGCGGCGCCTGCCGCGCTGGTCGCCGCGCCGGCGATCAAAGCTTGTCGGATGAACTCACGGCGACTGACAGGGTCGTACATCGGTGGGGTGTCCTGGGCGGGATGCGGGGTAGGAGGGCAACTCGTGGCAGCGTAGCCCGCCG